>NZ_JBHVST010000005.1:0-207486 GCF_042885015.1 Streptomyces sp. NPDC058086
GCGTTGTGCGCCCACCCCATCTCCCCCCCCTCCTGGGTCCCCCGGGCCCCGTGCGGGCCCCCCCCGTGGGGCTTGGGGGCCCGGGTGGCGGCCCGGGGGGGCGGGGCGGGGCCGCCGCGCCCGCCCCGGGTCGAGGTGTCGGGTCGAAGTAGCGTGTCGACGCGGTGAGTTGAGGTCACCGGCGAACCGGATCAGTCGCCGATCGCCACCCGCTCCTCGGCGTCGTCCCGTACGGAGTCCTCCCGCATGGAGTCCTTCCCCGCGGACTGCGCGACCACGACGGTCTGCCGCGGGCGCCGGGTCCGCAGCCCCGGCAGCGTGATCAGCAGCCCCGCCACGGCGATCCCCGTCACCACGATCAGACCGGGCCGGTAGCTGTCGAGGACGGCCTGCGGCGAGGAACCCGCCGAGGAGTTCGCGGTCACGACGGCTGTCACCACGGCCAGGAACAGGGCGCCGCCCACCTGGACGGAGGTGTTGAGCAGACCCGAGACCATGCCCTGCTCGTGGTCGTCGACACCGTTGGTGGCCTGGATGTTGAGCGAGGGGAAGATCAGCGCGCAGGCCGCGCCGATCAGCAGCATGGTCGGCAGGATCACGGCCGCGTACACCGGGTCGAGGCTGATGCGCAGGAACAGCGCGTAGCCGACGACCATCAGCACGAAGCCGACCGCGATGAGCCGCGGGGTTCCGAAGCGGTCGACGACGGCGCCGACCTTCGTGGAGGAGAGCGCGACCAGCGCCCCGGCGGGCAGGAAGGCGAGCGCGGTGTGGAGGGCCGACCAGCCGAGCAGCGACTGCATGTACAGCGTCACCAGGAACTGGAATCCGACGTACGAGCCGAAGAACGCCATCGCGCCGAGCTGGGCGCGGATCTGACTGCCGGAGCGGAGCACGCCGAGCCGGATCAGCGGCCCCGCCGAGCGCCGCTCGACGCGGACGAAGACGGTGAGCAGGACGGCCACGGCGAGGAAGGACAGGAGGGTACGGGTCGAGGCCCAGCCGACCTCGGGGGCCTGGACGACGGTGAACACCAGCAGCAGCATCGACGCCGTGCCGAGGACGGCGCCGGGGATGTCGTAGCCGTTGTGGTCCTTCTCGCGTTCGCTGCGCGGCAGGAGCTTCAGGCCGACGAGCAGGGCGAGCAGCGCGATGGGCGCCGGCAGCAGCATGGTCAGGCGCCAACTTGCCTCGGTGAGCAGTCCGGACAGCACGAGGCCCATCGAGAAGCCGGTGGCCGCGCAGGTGGTGTAGATCGACAGGGCGCGGTTGCGCAGGGGGCCCTCGGCGAAGGTCGTGGTGATGATCGACAGGCCCGCCGGGGCGGTGAACGCCGCGCTCAGGCCCTTGATGAAGCGGCTGGCGATCAGCAGCGGGCCCGAGTCGACGAGCCCGCCGAGCAGTGAGGCGAGCGCGAAGACGCCCAGGGCCACCAGGAAGACCTGGCGGCGGCCCAGCAGGTCGGCGGTGCGGCCGCCGAGGAGAAGCAGTCCTCCGTAGCCCAGGATGTAGCCGCTGACGATCCATTGCAGCGTCGAGGTGGAGAGGTCCAGTTCGGAGCCGATGGACGGCAGGGCGACGCCGACCATCGACACGTCGAGCGCGTCCAGGAACATCGCGGCGCAGAGCACCAGCAGGGTGCCCCACAGCCGCGGGGTCCAGCGTCCCTCGGTGGTGGGGGTGGTGAGCGGAGAGGTCATGCGGGAGACGGTACATGCACATGCATCGAATGCAAATGCATTTAATTCCGATGCAACAAACTCGATTCTTTGCTACGGTGCGACCATGGCGGCGAAGAAGGCCGAGCAGGTGCTCGTGGACCAGTGGCGTGACATCCTCGCGGTGCATGCGCGCACCCTGTGCGAGCTCGACCGCGAGCTGCACCGACACGGCCTGGGGGCAAGCGACTTCGAGGTGCTGGACGTGCTGGCCGGGGGCACCGCGTCCGACGGTGACTGCTCCTACC
Organism: Streptomyces sp. NPDC058086; assembly: GCF_042885015.1. Lineage (NCBI taxonomy): Bacteria > Bacillati > Actinomycetota > Actinomycetes > Kitasatosporales > Streptomycetaceae > Streptomyces > Streptomyces sp. NPDC058086. Next base: position 1,967 of record NZ_JBHVST010000005.1, read on the forward strand.
GCGTCCAGGAGATCTCCGACCGCGTCCATCTGAGCCAGAGCGCACTGTCCCGGCTGATCGCCCGCCTGGAGAAGGAAGGTCTCGTGACGCGCGGCATGTGCCCGGAGGACCGGCGGGGGGTGCGTGTGTGCCTCACTCCGAAGGGGCGAACGCTCCATGCCGAGGTGCTGCCGGTGCAGCGGGCGGTGCTGACGCGGATGCTGGCGGGCGGGACGGCCACCGGCGACTGACATCGCAGACCGCAGACCGCAGGCCGCAGGCCGCGGAACGCAGGCCGCAGACCGCAGACCGCGGAACGCAGGCCGCGGAACGCCACCGAACGCGGCCCGACCCGGTCGGTCCCGGATGCCTCAGCCCCAGGTGATGCCGGACTTCTCCCGCCACAGCGCGGCGAGCGAGGCGTCACCGGTCATGTCCGGGAACGGCAGCCGGTTCCACAGCGCCAGATAGAGCCCTGCCGCGGGCCCCGCCATCTCGCAGTCGACGTCCCCGCCGGCCCCCGCGCCCCACTCGCTCACCGGCGGCTCGGGTGACAGCCGTACGGTCCACACCGCGTCCACGTCGGTGGCGCGCACCCGCAGCACGCGGGGTGTCGGGGTGCGCACCTCGCTCCTGGGGCGTCCGTGGAAGCCGCGCAGCAACTCGTCGATCCCGTCCACCGCGAAGCCCCGCGTCACCGTGCCCGGCGTCTCGCCGAGCGCCGATTGCGCGTCGACCCGGTGCACGGTCGTCTCGTGCGCCTGCCGCCGTGCCCAGAAGGCGAGCGGCGAGGGCGCGGGCAGAAAGCTCCAGCAGGCCAGGTCGGGCGGAGCGGCCGCGAGCGTGTCGACCAGGCGGCGGTGGCCGTCCCTGAACCAGGCCAGCAGTTCGGCGGCGTCCAGTTCGGGCAGACCGCCGGCCGGGTGATACGCGGCGTACCCCTCGGCGACGAACGCCGTCGCCCACCGGTGCACCATGCCCGTGTGCCGCACCAGATCCCGCACCTGCCACCCCGGGCAGGTCGCCACCTTGGCGTCGGGCCCCGCCTGCTCGGCCGCCGCGGCGAGCGACCGGCCCTCCTGGTCCAGGGTCTCCACGAACTCCGGAATCTCCATGCGGCGAGTGTGCCGGACGGAGTGGGCTCCGGGGGCCGCGGACGCGTATCGCGTCACATCGTGGCCCGTCGTCCCGCCGGCGGCGGGAAATGAGAGGCCCCGGCTGGACGGGGGAGACCAGCCGGGGCCGCGTGTGGTGGCCGACGGAGGGCGGTCGCCTCGCGGCGGAACGCTCCATGGGGCTTCAGCCGGACGATCGTCCCCATGGGCTGTAGGTGAGACCCGGGGACACTGTCCCCTCCGCAGCCACGTACTGGTCAACGGCCGATCCCCCTGGGTTGTTCCCGCCCGATCCCGTCGCCCGCTGTGAGGTGGGGCACGCCCGCCCGGTCCGCGGGGACATCCGTCAGGGCCCAGGGGCGACGAGTCGTCAGCTCACGGCCGCCCGGCGCGTCCCGAACCCGATGAGCGCGGCCAGCGCCGCCAGTACCGTCACGCTGGTGAGGGCGATGGGCAGCGAGAACCAGTCGGCCATGAACCCGATCGCGGGCGGTCCCAGGAGCATGCCGCCGTAACCGAGCGTCGAGGCGATGGCGACACCGCCGGGGCCGGCGAGGGAGCCCGCGCGTTCGACGGCGACGGGAAAGATGTTGGCGAGTCCGAGCCCTGTGATCGCGAAGCCGAGGAGGGCCGCCCACATGGAGGGGGCGAGCGCGCCGAGCAGCATGCCGGTGGCGGCAGTGGCGCCGCCGCCCACCAGCGTCCGTGTGCGGCCCAGCCGTTCCAGCAGCGTCGTACCGCCGGCCCGGCCGATGGTCATGGCGAGCGCGAAGCAGGAGTAGCCGGCGGCCGCGACGCCCGGGTGGGCCCGCAGATCCTGTTCCAGGTGGAGGGCTCCCCAGTCGGCCAGGGCACCCTCGCCGTACGCGGTGCACAGGGCGATCAGACCGAAGACGAACACCATCCGGCGGGTGCGCGCGTCGAGGCGACGGGGGGAGCGCTCCTGGTGCGACTGTCCGCGCTCCGGGGGCGCCGGAGGCTCGTGGCTCAGCAGGGTGCGTCCGGCGAGGGCGGTCACCAGCAGGCCGATCACGGTGAGCGCGAGCAGGTGCCGGGTGGGGGACAGGGAACCCGCCACCAGTGCGCCGAGCCCCGCGCCGATCATGCCGCCCAGGCTGAACGCCGCGTGGAAACTCGGCATGACCGGCCGCCGCAGCGCGGCCACCAGATCGACGGCGGCACTGTTCATGGCGACGTTGATACCGCCGTACGCCGCTCCGAACACCAGCAGTACCAGCCCCAGCGCGACCACCGAGTGCGTCAGCGGGGGCAGGGCCACGCTCAGCGCCAGCAGGATGCCGCAGACAACGGTCACCGGATGGCTGCCGAAGCGACGGCACAGCCGGCCGGTGAGCGTCATCGTGATCACCGCTCCGGCGGAGACGCCGAGCAACGCGAGCCCCAGGGTGCTCGCCGAGGCGCCGGTCTGCTCCTTGATGGCCGGGATGCGGACGACCCAGCCCGCGAAGACGAAGCCGTCGAGGGCGAAGAAGGCGGTGATGGCGATACGCAGGCGAGTGAGATCGTCGGGGCCCCGCACGGCACTGTGCGACCGGGCTTTGTTCATTAGCGGCACAAAGTCAGCGTAGGTGGCGGGCGGGGGTGGGGCAAGGTGCCTGCCGCGCCGCGCCGGTGATCGCGGCGGGATCACGGTGTTCCGCTGGGGCGACGAGGCCTGCGCCGGGGTGCGGCGCGTGGTGTCGCTCGGCCGGGCGGGCGGTATGCCACCGGGCCTCTCCCACGACGGCTTCCGCCCCCTGCGGCGCCTCATACGCCGGGTGAACGACGAGTGGATCGGCCTCTGATCCGGGATGGGGCCCCGGGCACCGGACGGCCTGGTGGGGACCGGGCAAGCCAATTCCCACTCTTCCGTTACGACAGACACCCTTGACAGCTTGCGTACTGATTCGCGACGTTTGAGCCTCGCGGAACAGTTCGAGACGCGTCATGGGGGAATGGGGGGCGGTCGGCCGTGCGATCGATGAACAACGATCCTCACGCCTTAGGGGTCCGCGCTGCGAACGGTACGTCCCTCGCGGAGCCCGCGGAAGGGCGGTTGATCTGAGGTGGAGATCACGATCCACAGACCGGAGGAGCTGAGCAGTTCGCTCCTCCTGGCCTGGCACCGGGTGATGGACGAGTCGCCCGACTACGCCAACCCGTTCCTGGCCCCGGAGTTCGCGGCGGGGATCGAAAGGTACCGAGGCGGGGCGCACGTGGCCGTCCTCCACGAGAGAGGGGAGCCCGTCGGCTTCTTCCCGTACGAGCGAAACTCCCTGGGCGTCGGCCGGGCCATCGGTCTCGGTCTCTCCGACTGCCAGGCCCTGGTGCACCGCCCCGGGGTCACTTGGGACACGCAGGAACTGCTGCGGGCCTGCGGGCTGTCCGTCTTCGAGTTCGACCACCTCGTCGAGGAGCAGAAACCCTTCGGCAGACATGTCACCGGGACGTTCGCCTCACCGGCGATAGACCTGAAGGTCGGCGAGGGCACCTACGCCGAGTGGCTGCGCGGCGCCTACCCGGGACTGGCCAAGACGACGCTGAAGAAGGAACGCCGCCTGGGACGCGACCTGGGCGAGATGCGGTTCGTCTACGACGAGCGCGACCCGCGGGTGCTGCGCACCCTCATGCGCTGGAAGTCCGCCCAGTACCGCAGGACGGGACGGATGGACCGGTTCGCGCGGCCCTGGATCGTGGACCTGGTGGACCATCTCTTCCGGGTCCGCGAGGAGCACTTCAACGGAGTGCTGTCCGTGGTGTACGCCGGCGACCGGCCGGTGGCCGCACACTTCGGACCGACCTCACGCACGCTGTTCGCGGCCTGGTTCACCGCGTACGATCCCGAACTCCGCTACTACTCGCCAGGGTTGATCATGCACCTCCGAATGGCCGAGGCCGCCGGGCGGGAGGGCGTGCGGCTCATGGACCTGGGCCGTGGCGACAAGGAGTGGAAGGACTGGCTCAAGACCCGGGAGCTGCGCGTGGGCGAAGGGTTCGCCACCCGCCCCCACCCGATGGCCACGGCGCACCGGCTCTGGCGCAGGCCGGTGCGGGGCCTGCGCAACACGGTCCTGGCCCATCCCAGGCTGCGCGATCCGGCCGACCGGCTGCTGAAGACGGTCGGCACGCTGCGCACCTCGGGCCGGCCGGACTCCGGTGCGGCGGGCCCCCGCGCTCGCTGAGCCGCCTTCTCCACCGACGGTCCGGGTGGCCGTGCGGCATCGGTGGCATCGGTGGGCGCGTCCACCCGGAGGGTTTCCGGGTGGTGTCGCGTGGCTCGGAGTGGCGTGGACGGCGTGGTGGGTAGTCTCGCGCTCCGACCGGCGCCACCGCTCCGAGCGGACCCAGGAGAAGACCCATCACCGAGCCGAAGCCCGCACAGGCGGAGCCTGCCCCGGGAGACCGGCCCCGGGAGGCCGACCAGTTGAGGGACATGCTGCGGCAGCCCGCGTACCGGCGGACGTTGCTGTTCTGCTGCCTGATCGGGATCCCGGTGTCGCTGGTCGCGTTCTGGTTCCTCGTCCTGCTGCACGAGCTGGAACACCTGATCTGGGTGGACTGGCCGCACCGTCTCGGGTGGTCGAATCCGTCGTGGTGGTGGCCGTTGCCCCTGGCTCTGGTGTCGGGTGCGGTCGTCGCCCTGGTCGTCCTGCGGTTCCCCGGCAGGGGCGGGCACATCCCGGCGGGGGGCCTGCAGGCCGGAGGTGCGTCGAAGGCCGCCGTTCCCGGCGTGGTCCTCGCCGCCCTGGCCGGCTTGCCGCTGGGAGCCGTGCTCGGGCCAGAGGCGCCCCTGATCGCCCTGGGCGGCGGTCTGGCGCTGATGTTCCGGGATCTCGTACGCGTTCCCGCGACCGAGGCGAACACGGCGTTGTTCGGTGCCGCGGGCGCCGCGTCGGCCATCTCCGTGATCTTCGGAAGTCCGGTGGTGGCGGCCGTGCTCCTGATGGAGGTGTCCGGAGTGGGCGGGCCGCAGTTGTTCGCGGTGATGCTCCCCGTCCTGCTGGCCGGCGGAATCGGCGCCATCGTGTTCACCGGCTTCGGAGACTGGACCGGACTGAAGACCGGGAGCCTGGAGATCGGGCTGCCCGCGCCCTCCGTCCTCGACGCCGGGGACGTGGTGTGGTCGGTGCTCATGGCGGTCGTCATCGGGGCGGCCATCCACTGGATCATCGCGGGCGGACGGATCGCGGCGCGCCTCGTGGTCGCGCGCCCGTTGCGCAACACGGTGCTCTGCGCACTCGGCGCGGCCGTCTGCGCGGCGCTCTACGCGGTCCTGACCGGCCGTTCGCCGTCCGACGTCGCCCTGTCGGGCCAGTCCATCCTGGGGCAGCTCGCCACCGACCCGCACGCCTGGTCGGTCGGCAGCCTGGTGGCGGTCCTGGTGTTCAAGGGCGTCGCGTACGCGCTCTGCCTGGGAAGCCTGCGCGGCGGCCCGGTCTTTCCCGCGCTGTTCCTGGGCGGCGCGATGGGCGCCCTGCTCGCGCCGCTGCCTGGGCTCGGCGTCGTGCCGGGCGTGGCGGCGGGCATGGCGGCCTCGTCCGCCGCCGCGCTCCGGCTGCCGGTCAGCTGTGTGGTGCTCGTCGTGCTGATGGTGGGCAACTCGGGAACGGTGCCGGTGATCGTGCTCGCCGCGGTGGTGTCCTTCGTGACCACCGAACTGCTGCCGCAGGGGCCGGGAGTCCCGGCGTTCAGCGATGGAGCGCGTCGAGCGCCTCGTCCAGCGTCGTCGCGGCCATGATCAGCGAGAGATGGGTGAAGGCCTGCGGGAAGTTGCCGAGTTGCTCCCCGCTGGGGCCGATCTCCTCGGCGAACAGCCCGACGTGGTTCGCGTACGTCTGCATCTTCTCGAAGGCATAGCGGGCCTGGGGGAGGCGTCCCGCGCGGGCGAGGGCGTCGACGTACAGGAAGGTGCACAGACTGAACGTCCCTTCGGAGCCGCGCAGTCCGTCGGGCGAGGCCCCGGGGTCGTAGCGGTAGACCAGGCTGTCGGAGACGAGTACGCGGTCCATGGCGTCGAGGGTGTTGAGCCAGCCGGGGCTCCGGGGGGCCAGGAATCCGACCCGGGGGACGAGCAGCAGGGAGGCGTCCAGGACGTCGCCGCCGTAGTACTGGACGAGGGCCTGCTCCTTGTCGTTCCAGCCGCGCTCCATGACCTGTTCGAGGATCGCGTCCCGGGCCCGGGTCCAGCGCACGGTGTCGGCCGGCCTGCTGAACTCGTGTGCCAGCTTCAGGCCGCGGTCGAACGCGGCCCAGCACATCACCCGGCTGTAGGTGAAGTCCTTGCGCCCGCCCCGGGTCTCCCAGATGCCCTCGTCGGGCCGGTCCCAGGAGTCGGCGAGCCAGTCGAGGGTGGCGGCGAGCCCCTTCCAGCCGTGGTAGCCCGTCTGTTCGCCGACCTCGCGGCCCTCGGCCAGGGCGTAGAGGGCCTCGCCGTAGATGTCGAGCTGCAGTTGGTCGGAGGCGGCGTTGCCGGCCCGGACCGGGTAGGAGCCGCGGTAGCCCTCGAAGTGCTCCAGGATCTCCTCCGTCAGATGCGGGTCGCCGTCGACCCGGTACATGATCTGGAGGGGTTCGTCGTCGGGGCCCTCGCGGGCGGCCAGACGGTCGCCCAGCCAGCGGGTGAAGCGGGTGGCCTCCTCCACGAAGCCGAGGTCGAGCAGGGCCCGCACCGAGAGGGAGCCGTCCCGCACCCAGGTGTACCGGTAGTCCCAGTTGCGCTCGCCGCCGACCTGCTCGGGCAGTCCCATGGTGGCGGCGGCGACAGGGGCGCCCGTGGGGGCGTAGGTGAGGAGCTTGAGGGTGATCGCGGAGCGGTGCACCATGTCCGTCCAGCGGCCGTGGTAGCGCGAGGTGCGCACCCACTTCTGCCAGAAGTCAACGTTCTCCCAGAGATCTTCGGTGATCCCTTCGACGGTGGGGGGCGGTGGCGCCTCCCCGTCCGGCGCGCAGACGGTGAACACCACGGCCGCCGTCTCCCCGGCGTTGAGGGTGATGGCGCCTCGGACGTCCTGCCCGTCCCGTTCGAGCGGGATGCTGCCCTGGAGGTAGGCGGTCGTCCCGGGAGCCCGGAACGTCGCCGTCTCCTGCATCGGTTTGTCGTGCGTCAGGTCGAGTTCGTGGGCGGCCCGCGCGTAGTCGAACCGCGGCCGGCATTCGAGTGTGAAGCGCACGGTGCCGCGCACCGAGCGGACGACCCGCACCAGGCTGTGCCGGTCGGTCGCCGTCGGGCCCGGCTGGACCGGCATGTGGTCGACGATCTCGCCGACTCCGTCGGGCGACATGAAGCGGGTCACCACGATGGCGGTGTCCGGGTAGTAGAGCTGTCTCCAGGTGCCTTCGGGGTGTTCGGGCGCGAGGAGGAAGTAGCCGCCGCCGTCGTGGTCGAGCAGCGCGGCGAAGATGCTCGGTGAGTCGAAGCGCGGTGCCGCGAACCAGTCGATCACTCCCTGGGACGAGACCAGAGCCGTGGTCTGAAGGTCCCCGACGAGCCCGTGGTCGGCGATGGGCGGATAGCGATCCATGCTGCTCTCCTTGTCAGGCGTGTCAGGCGGTTTCAGCCTTGACCCGCCCGGAACGGACGGCGTCGACGAGTGCCCGGTGGTCCTGCTCGTTCTGGTCGGCATAGCGCTCGGCGAACGTCACCAGCGCCCGGTCGAAGACCTCACCGCCGCCCAGGTAGGCGGCGATGGCGATCCGGTCCCCCGACCTCGCGTGCGCGCGGGCCAGCGTGGCACCGCACAGTTCACCGAAGGCCCGCATCCCGTCCGGCACCATCGACTCGGGCTCGGCGATGCCCTTCCAGTCACGCAACTGCCTTACATAGAAGTCCCGTCGGCCGCCGTCGATGCCGTCAGCCCGAGCCCAGCCGAGGAAGATGTCGTTGGTGGCCTGCATGAGCCGCTGACCGTAGACCACGCGCTCGCCCTGCGTCGGGCAGCTCCTCGTCCCGGCGAACGGCGCGAGTACCGACTCGTCGGCCTCCTTGGCCTGCAGGAGCAGCGGATCCTGGTCGTCGCGGCCGAGCAGCAGAACGATCCAGCAGCGGGTGCCCACGCTGCCGACCCCGACCACCTTGCGGGCCATGTCGACCAGCCGGTACTGCTCCAGCAGCAACCGCCGGTCCGACTGGAGGCTCTGGCCGTACCGTTCGATCATCCGGCGGATCCGCTCCTCCAACGCATTGCGTTCGACGTCCGGAAGCAGGTCCTGGAGCGGTGTGACCAGCGGGGGATCCGCAGCGATGCGGACCCTCCCGTCGACGACGTGGGTGAGCTTGTCGAAGGCCTGGAGGCTGTCGCGGGTGCGTGCCTTCGACACCGACCGCGACCAGCGCTCGCGGGCCCGCGCGTTCACCTCCGGGAAGACATGGGACCGCACCCAGTCCTCGTCGAACCGGGCGTACCAGACGGGGAGATTGCCCAGCTCGGCGAAGCGCCGCTGCCATTCGCGGTACGACCGCACCGTCGACCGCACGACGCCGGCCCGCTCCTTGGCGCTGAAGCCGTTCGCCCGGCCGACGATGACGAGACTCGTGCACAGCCGCTTGACGTCCCACTCCCACGGGCCGGGCAGTGTCTCGTCGAAGTCATTGATGTCGAACATCATGCGGCGTTCGGGCGAGGCCAGCAGCCGGAAGTTCAGCAGGTGCGCGTCGCCGCACACCTGCGTGGTGATCCCGCTGCGGGGAGTGTCGGCGAGATCCCCGGCCATGATGGCTGCGGCCCCCCGATAGAAGCGGAACGGTGACTCGGTCATCCTCCCGTAGCGGATCGGTACGAGCTCGGGCAACCGGGTCGCGGACTGCGCCTCGATGACGTCCACGGGGTCGGGCCGCTTCTGAGCGGGTGCGAACTCGGCGTGGCTGGAACGGGGTACGGCGGCCCGGGCGGCCCTGCCGGTCTCGGCCCGCTCGCGGGGCGTGCGGTGCGGGACGACGCCGTCGGCCGGGTGGTGCGAGGTCATCGCAGTCGGTCCGCGATGCGATCACCGACACGCAGGGCGTTGGCGATGGCCGTCAGCGACGGATTGACCGCTCCGATGCTCGGGAAGAAGCTCGTGTCGACGACGTACAGGTTGTCGAGGTCGTGGGCCTTGCAGTCGACGTCGAGGGCGGAGTCGGCGGGGTCGCGGCCGAAGCGGACGGTGCCCGCCTGATGCGCCGTGGCGCCGATGGGCATGCCCTTGTGCAGGTAGATGCTCCGCGACAGGAGATGGTGTTCGTGCATGCCCAAGTGGCTGAGCATGCCCTGCAGTTTGTGCCGCAGGTGGTTCAGTCCGGCGATGTTGTTCTTCTCGTCCAGGGCCAGGTGGATGCCGCCGTCCCGGTCCAGCGTGACGCGGTTGTCGGGGGTGGGCAGGTCCTCTCCGCACAGCCAGAAGTCGACCGCGTGGTGGGCCAGTACCTCGAAGGGCATGTCGGGAGAGACGGCCCCGGCCCAGCGGGGCGCCTCGCCGTGGATCTGTTCGGAGTCGGACTTGCCGAGCATCTGGATGCCGCCGAGGGGATACTCCCAGTCGTCGGATCCCAGGTACCAGTCGTGCAGGGCCAGGGTCTTCTGGAACCTGGTGTCGTTCGGTTCCTTGGACACGGCCATCAGGGCGAGGTTGTTGTGCCGCATGTAGTGCCGGCCCACGACGTCCGAGCTGTTGGCCAGCCCCCGAGGATGCCGGTCGTTCGCCGAACGCAGCAGCAGGACGGCGGAGTTGACGGCGCCGCAGGCGACGACCACGATGTCCGCGCTGAACTCCACGGTCGAGCCTTCGCCGCCTCCGTCCCCGACCGTCGCGACGACCGAGGTGACGCTGCGGCCGGTCGTGTCCGTTTCCAGGCGCCGCACGTCCGCGTGGGTGATCAGCTCGACGTTGTCGTGCTCCAGGGCGGGGTCGACACAGATGACCTGTGCGTCGGACTTCGCGCCGACCAGGCAGGGGAAACCGTCGACACGGTCACAGCGGATGCAGGCGCTGGTGTGTGTGGCCCGGCCCCGGTCGTCCTGGGTGAGGTTCACCCCGATCGGGAGGTGGAAGGGGTGCAGCCCCTGCTTCTCCAGATCGTGGCTGAGCTGCTGGATGCGCGGCTCGTGCTGCACCGGCGGATACGCGTACTGGGCGCTGGTGGGACCCTCGGTCGGATCCTCGCCGTGCCGGCCGTGCACGAGGTAGAGATGTTCGGCCTGGGTGTAGTACGGCTCCAGTTCCTCGTAGCTCAGTGGCCAGGCGGGGGAGATGCCGTCGTGGTGGCGGAGCTCGCCGAAGTCCTCGGGGCGCAGACGGAAGAGCGCGGCGCCGTAGAACTTGGTGTTGCCGCCCACGTAGTAATTGACCTCGGGCGGGAACTGGTTTCCGTGTTTGTCGAACCAGAATTCCGGCGCGCGGTATTTCCCTTTGACGAAGACGGCGGTGGAATCCCAGTTGTCGCGTTCACGAGGAAGATAGTCCCCGCGTTCGAGAAGGAGGATCCGTTTCCCCGTGGCCGCCAGGCGGTGGGCGATCGTGCCGCCGCCCGCACCGGTGCCGACAACGATGACCTCGTAGTGCTGTGCGTCGGTCATGCAGGCCACCGTCCCCACTGCCCGCCGTGGGCATCTGCCCCAGGTCCCAAGGTATCCTTGGGGGATATTTCCGGCGAGTTGGACTATTCGGGTGAGCCGAGGCGCCGGGACACCGCGGGTTCCCGGGCGATGACCGCGCCGGCGGTGATCCCGGCGGCGATGACGACACAGAGCCCGATCAACCATGACAACACCGTGAAGACCGCACCCAGCGACCCGTAGCGGTCCAGGCTGCGGTTGAGCGCGCTGGGCACGTACAGCTTGGCGACCACCGTCAGCGCGGTCAGGGCCACCCCGGTCAGGAGCGAACCGGGCAGCAGGGGCAGCCAGGGGACGCGCGCGGCGAGCAGCAGGTGCTGGGTCCACCACCAGACGCCCACCTGGGCGACCAGCAGGAGCGGCAGGCCCAGCCACGCTCCCGCGCCGAATCCGGTGCGCAGCGGTCCCTGCAGGGCGAGGATGAACAGCCAGACCGCGATCCACACGAGCCATCTCCAGGCGGCGATCCGCGGGCTCGCGCTCGGCAGCCGCCAGGCGCGTTGGCACAGGCGCTGCATCGCCCGGCTGCACGCGGTGGCGGAGAGCAGCACCATCAGTGAGCCGACCACCCCGACGCTCTGCTGAAGGTCCGCGGGATTGGCCTGGAAGAGCTTCTTCAGCTCCTGTTCGGAGGAGCCGTTGATACCGAAGACGTCGTGCAGGGAGGAGACGAACTCGCTGCGCACTGCCTGCGGGGCGAAGGAGGCGACCACGAAGAGCAGCGGAACGGCGGTCAGGAAGACCTGGGCCGCCAGCCGGGTCGCGGAGTCGAGCAGGTTCACCGCGATCAGGTGCGAGGTGAGGCGGGTGACCACCGGGAAGCGCTCCTCGGTGGTGCCGCGCAGCCGCTGTAGCCGCGCCCCCAGCTCCGCCGCCCGCCCGCGCAGGCGGCCCGTCCTGCCGTCGTTGGGCGAGCCGGATCCTCTGCCTGCGCGCATTCCGCTCCCCGGGTCGGGACTGGGCTCCACGCCCCGAGGCGTGACCACGCCACCAGGGTGCCGTCCCCGGCGGCCGCCCGCCTGCGGCGCGAGCGCCGTTGCGCCGTACGGGGGAGAGGCCGCCCGAGGAGTTCCGGACGGCGGCGCTGAATTGTGGGTGCAGGCGGCAGCGGTGACGATGGGGCCATGCGCGCATCCGGCGCCGCCCCGAGCCTCACGCGGCCGTGCGGGGGCAGCGATGGTCCTTGACCTGGTTCTCATCGGTCTGGCGATCGCCGTGAACCCGTTCTCGGCCACCGCGTTCGTGCTGGTGCTGTCCGCGCGGGGCGGGATCTGGAACGGGCTGGCCTTCGTCCTCACCTGGCTGGCCAGTTTCGTCGCGATCATCGCCGTGGTGCTGCTCATGACCGGCGGGAAACCGCCGCCGCCCAAGTCGGCGCCCTCCACGGCCGCCCTGGCCGCCAAACTGGCCATCGGCGTCGGTCTCGTCTGGTACGGGGAGCGCATCCGCCGCAGGAGGGGCAGGCGGCACAAGTCCCCCGGGATGATGTCCCGGCTCGACCGGATGTCCCCGTGGACGGCGGCCGGGCTGGCGCTGTTCCTCCAGCCCTGGGGGCTGGTGGCCGCCGGTGCCGCCACCGTGGTGGACGCGGACCTCTCCCACGCCGCCTCGTACGCGGCGCTGATGGGCTACTGCCTGCTGGCCAGCTCCAGCCTGCTGGCCATGGAGATCTACGCGACTTTCGCCCCCGACTCGTCCCGCGTACGGCTCGGGCGGCTGCGGACGTGGCTGGAGGGCCATCAGGACCAGGCGATCGTGACGGTGTGCCTGCTGCTGGGGCTGTGGCTGGTGGGCAAGAGCATCTACCAGCTGACCGCCTCAGCCTGACCGGCCATCACGGGACCGCCGGTGGGACGACCGCCATCACGGGACCGCCGGGGGGACGACCGCCGTCACAGGATCGCCAGGGGGACGACCGCTGTCACAGGATCGCCAGGGGATTGACGGGCGAGCCGGTGGCCGCGGGCAGTCGGAGCGGGGCGATCACGCACAGGAACGACCAGCGGCCTTCCCGCGCGCAGATCGGCGCGAGGTCCTCGAACCGCAGATAGTCGAGCAGATGCAGCCCCATGGCGTGGACGGCGAGCACATGCACCGGGAACGCGACCCCTCGCACCACGCTCGGGGCCGTGTCGTTGTTGCCGTCACTGCCGAGTACCGCCACCTCCCGGTCGGCCACGAACTCCATCGCCGTCGGATGGAGTCCGGCACGGGCGGTGGCCACGTCCCAGGGGCCCAGCTCCTCGCGGCGCCGGCGGTGTCCGACCCGTACGAGCAGGATGTCGCCGCGCCCGACCCGCAGCCCCTGCCGGGTCTCGGCGGCGGTCAGGTCCTCGGCGGTCACATTCGATCCGGGTTCGAGCCAGGAGACGCCGTGCACCCGGGGTATGTCGAGGAGGACCCCGCGTCCGACGATGCCGTCACGGGCCAGCTCGACGGACAGGACGCTCGCGCCCTCCGGCGACAGCGCGTCCGCAGCCGGTATTCCGCCGTACAGCGTGCCGTCGTAGATGACATGGCACAGCGCGTCGAGGTGACTGTCCACATCGCCGTGCACGTTCATGGCGAAGCGGTCCCGCGCGAAGTCCAGGCCCTCCGGGACCGGTTCGCCGCCGGCCGGAGCGGTGAGCCGGTGCTCGGCCGGATCGGCGTCGTCGGGTTCGACACGGGTCTCCACGGGGGCGGCGAGCGACACCGTGTGTCCCGAGCGCACCTCGCGGACGGCCGCCAGCACCTGTTCCGCGGTGATCGTGTCCAGGGCACCCCGGCGCGTGCTGCCGCCGGAGGCCATGCCGCGCAGTTGGCGGTAGAGCGACCGGAACTCGGCCTCGCTCAGCTCGTCGGGCATCGGCATGTCACCAGCCTCCGACAGAAGCCGGATTCCGGCACGCCGAGTTGCCGGGGGCAGGCACCGCCGCGTTAATGAAGGAGCGACCTGTCCACGTCACAAGCGGCGCACCGCACCGGAACGCGGAGGTCGGGATGGACATGATTCATGTCCGCGCGGTGTGCCCGCCGGATCTCACGCAACGCACCATGTCCCTGCTGGGCGAGGAGCCGTGCGCCTTGAACCTGGTCCTCCAGACGGGCAGCGTACGCAACCCCGACGGTGACGCCATCGAGTGCGACGTCCTGACCGGGGCCGCGAACGAGGTGTTGCGCGGCCTGCGGGACCTGGGCCTGGAGCGCCATGGCTCCATCGTCCTCGATCCGGTGGACACGGTGTTCTCGGAACACGCCGCGAGGACCGGGGCCGAGCAACTCGGGGCCCTGCCGAGCGCACCGGTGTGGGCGCAGGTGGAGGCGCGGATCCGGGCCGAGGGCAGATACCCCCCGAGCTTCTACCTCTTCCTGGTCATCGCCGGGCTCATCGGCGCGGTGGGCATCATCACCAACTCCCAGATCCTCATCGTCGCGGCCATGGTGGTCGGACCCGAGTACGGGGCCATCACCAGCGTCGCCCTCGCGATCGACCGCGGCTCCCGGCCGAGAATCCGGCAGGGTCTGTCGGCCCTGCTGGTGGGCTTCGTGCTGGCCGTTGCCGCGACCTTCCTCTTCTCGCTGCTCGTCCGCGGCTTCGGGCTCCAGCCGAGGGCCTTCGAACTGGGTGTCAGGCCCGTCTCGAATCTGATCAACACCCCCAACTTCTTCTCGGCCGTGGTGGCGGTGCTGGCCGGCGTCGTTGGCATCGTCTCGCTGGCCGAGGCCCGGACCAGCGCACTCCTCGGCGTCTTCATCTCGGTGACCACCATTCCGGCCGGGGCCGACATCGGGGTCTCGTGCGCGTTCGGCAGCCGGGACGAGGCCTGGGGGTCGCTGCTCCAACTCCTGCTCAACATCGTCGTACTGATCGTGGTCGGGACCGGCACGCTCAAGTGCCAGCGGGCGATCTGGCGGCGGGTGGGCGAACGCCGGCACCGGCGCGAGGTCAGGCGGACGGCGTAGGAGCGGACGGCGCCGGAGCGGACGGCGTCGAAGCGGCCGTGGTCGAGGGAGCCCCGGTGTCCAGGAACTCGCGGATCGCGAAGGCGACCAGCACGATCACCACGGTCCACACCACGACCCACGTGGTCGGGTAGCTCCAGGTGAACAGCACGATCGCGGCGACCGCCAGGATCGCGACGCCGATCCACCGCTTGAAGCGGTGCACGAACCGGCCGACCGGACCCAGCGGGAGCCCCGCCGACACGGCGACGTCACGCAGGGCGCCGATGCCCCTGCGACAGCCCGTACGGATGAGGACGGCGATCCGGGACGGCCCGACGAGGAAGGCGCCGGCGGCCGTCACGAGCGCGAGCGCGCCGACCGCGCGTACACCGGCGCGCAGGAACCTGACCAGCGAGTCGAACACCGTGGCGGCGGCGTCCTCGGACGCCCCGACGGGCAGATGGTCGAGGTAGATCGCCCGCGCGAGGGCGAGGACGATGCCGAGCACGACCATGGCGGCGAACACCCCGAGCGCGGCCCCGATCAGGGCCCGGCGACGGTTGCCGGCCAGATACACGCCCACGGCGGCGATCAGCACGGCGAAGACGGGGAGCCAGCCGCCGATGATGTCCAGCACCCTCAGATACGTCTTGATCTTGCCGACGTCCTTCGACGCGAACACCACGAAGTCCGTGTGGATGGCCGGAATCCGAGCGGCCGGCTTGAAGCCGGCGCTGACCAGTCGGTCCTTGACCTGGGCCACGATCGGCGCCACGTCGATGGTGACCTGACCGTTCTTGGCGGACACCGCGCCGGTGGCGTTGCCCGTGAGGGCTTTGTCCAGCGCGCTGTGGGCCCGGCGGTTCGCGTCCACCCAGACGGTCTCGAAGGCCTTGCTGGAGACCACCCGCTGCACGGTGTCGCCGACCAGACTCTTCAGACCGCTGGTGATCGGGCCGCCCAGGTCGCCGAGGAGCGTGGCGACCCTCGGTGGGGCACCCTTCTCCGCCGCCGCCTGCTCCAGATCCTTGACCAGCGCGTCCACGTCGATCTGCGCCAGGACCGCGGTGGTGACCCGGTTGGTGACCGCCTTCTGCACATCAGGATCGCTCGCCAGCGGTCCCACGGTGGCGACATAGCGGTCCGTGTCCCGGACGATGCTGTTCGCCCAGACCGCGACGACGGCCAGCAGCGACAGCAGCGAGGCGAGGAGAATCAGCAGGACCGAACCCGTCGAGCGGAGCCAGTGGTGCCGCGCGGCCCCCGCCGGTCCACCGCTCTCCAGAGCGCTCACCCGGTGCCGCAGCTCGTCCAGCTCGTTGCGCTCCCGCGCCGAGAGCCGCTGCTCGCCGGACGGTTCTGGGGGCTTCTCGTCCGGGTTCGGTGGAGGCGGGCTGCTCGTCATGATTACAGCAGAGGGGTACGGATCCGATCCCGCGACCCGGACCGGCCCGGCGGGTGAACGCCGCACCGAGGTGCGGTGCCTTCCGTCCGATGCTGCAATGGGATCCGGGGCCCGTGGATGCGCAGGCATTCGGGGGCAGGGGGAATTCCAAGACCACCCAGGGGTGAAGCCGTGAGCGATTCCGCCGTGAGTGATGAATTCGCTGAAATGGGCCCTATCGATTACATCGTCGTCGAGTTTCCCGGCAACCGCATGACCGGCGAAGGCCTTCCCCTGCTGGTCGACCTGGTGGACCGCGGCCTCATCCGGATCCTCGATCTGATGTTTGTCAGAAAGGACGAGGACGGATCCGTGGTCGGCCTGGAAATCGCCGACCTCACCGGCGACGGAGCCCTCGACCTCGCCGTCTTCGAGGGCGCCTCCTCCGGCCTGCTGGGCGAGGACGACATAGAGGAGGCGGCCAGTGCCTTGGAGCCCGGCAACTCCGCCGGAATCCTGGTCTACGAGAACTTGTGGGCCGCCCCCTTCGCCACCGCCCTGCGCCGCGGTGGTGCGCAGATGGTGGCCTCCGGGCGCATCCCGGTGCCGGCCGTGCTGGCGGCGCTGGACGCGACGGAGTAGCACACGGCCGCCGCCCGCGCGTTCGGGAGGCATCGCCGCCGTACCTGTGGGCGCCTGATCCGTCAGGGGCCCGGGCGCTCGGCGCAGTGTTCGACGGCGGCCCGCACCCGGGCGAGGTTCGCCGGAAGGGCGGCCGTGGCATCCAGGGTCAGGCCCGGCTCGTCCGGCTCCAGCGGCTCCAGCGTCTCGAACTGCGAGTCGACCAGCCGGGCGGGCATGAAGTGGCCGGTGCGCCGGGACACGCGGACCCGGGCCGTCGCCCGGTCCAGGGCGAGGTACAGGTACCGCAACGCCGGCCCCCCGGCTTCCCGGAACTCGTCACGATAGGCGCGCTTGAGGGCCGAACAGGCGACGACCAGTCCCTCGCGGGCCTCGGCGGAGCGACGGATGCGGTCGGAGAGGGCACGCAGCCAGGGCGCGCGGTCGGCGTCGTCCAGGGCGTGGCCCGCGGTCATCTTCGCGATGTTCGCCGCGGGGTGGAAGTCGTCGCCCTCGACGAACGCCAGGCCGAGCTCCACGGCGATCGCCTGGCCGAAGGTGGTCTTCCCGGATCCCGTCACGCCCAGGACCACTATGATCGGCGGCCTTTTCCCGTCCGCTTCGCCGCGTCCGGCGCCGCCCCCGGTCACGGGTTCTCGGGTTCCCGGCCCGGTGCCGTCTGCCGCAGGTCCCCCTCGGTGAGGGGCTGGAGGGCCCCGCGGGTGTCCAGCCGGTAGAGCAGGACGAGCGGCGGCCCGACGAGCACCACCGCGATGACCGTGACCAGCATCAGCCAGCGCAGCGTCGTCGACGCGCCGGCCGCCTGGGACACGGTCAGTGAGGTGGGGATGAGATAGGGCCGCTGGGCCAGTCCCCAGGCCACGACGACGAGGGCCACGCTGCCGATCGCGGTGACCCTCGCCCATCCCGTCGCGACGTGGTACAGCAGCCAGGCGGTGGTCAACGCGCAGACGACGGCGATGAGCACGAGGACGAGACCGGTTCCGCCGGTCAGCCCGTCGTGGACGTACGGCGCGTCGTCGTGGGTCACGGCGAGGCCGACGATCCCCAGCACGGCGAGGACGACGAGACTGCACCAGGCCCGCAGTCGGAAGTAGCCGATGAGGTCGGGGGCGTCGAAGCGGCGGGCGTCGGCGGTCAGGAACACCGCCCCGAGGAAGGCGGTCGCGGCGACGGTGAGCAGCCCGGCGATCACGGAGGTCCCGTTGGACCAGGCGTCGGCGGACGCCTGCGTGCCGGGAGCCACCCGGCCCGTGGCGATCCCCCCGACCGCCGCGCCGAGGAAGAAGGGGGTCAGCAGCGAGGAGACGGCGAAGGCGGCGCCGTAGACCCTGCGCCGGGCGAGGCGCAGCGTGGGCTTGCGCAGGGCGAAGCCGGCACCGCGCAGGACGAGTCCCACGGCCGCGAGTGCCAGCGGGAGCCACATGGCGGAGAAGATCGTCTGGAACAGGACCGGGAACCCGGTCCACATGATGACCAGGACGAAGATCAGCCAGACGTTGTTGGTCTCCCACACCGGTTCCATGGCGTGGTCGATGAGCCACCTGGGGCGCCTGCCGCGTTCGGCGCCGCCCGCGACGAGGTCCCAGAATCCGGCGCCGTAGTCCGTGCCACCGGCACACGCGTAGGCGGCCACCGCGGCCAGCAGCACCCAGGCGACGACGTCCTCGATCATTCGTCTCCCCTGTCCCCGCTCGCGGTGGTCGACAACGGGCGGGGCCCGTAAGGAGTGTCGCCCTCCAGGTCCTCGGCGGCGGCATCCGTGGGCGCGCCCTCGTCGGCCAGGCGCCAGCGGTGGCTCATCTTCACAAGGAGGGTCAGGAAGGAACCGAGGACGAGCACGTAGACCACCACGACGATGCCGAACATCGTCCACAGGGAGGCGGCGCGGGTGCCCGTGACCGCCTCCGAGACCCGCATGTTCTGGTAGACGATCCAGGGCTGTCGGCCCACCTCGGTCGTGATCCAGCCGCACTCCACGGTCAGCAGACAGGCGGCGCCGGCGAGGGCGGCACACCGGAAGAACCAGGGCGACCGGGGCAGTTCACGACGCCGCAGCCAGCACCAGCCGTACCAGAGCGCGAGCAGCACGAGCAGGCTTCCGACGGTCACCATGATGTCGAACGCCCAGTGGGCGATCGTGGCCTGAATCACCGTCGGGCGGTCGCTCGCCGGGACCGATGTCAGTCCGGTCACCTCGGTGGCCGGTCTGAATCCGGCAAGGATCGAGTCCAGTTGGGGGATCTTGATCCCGCCGGAGATCGATCCGTCGGCATGCAGACGTCCGAAGAGGTACTCCGGTACGTGGGTGTCGGTCTTCCACACGAGCTCGGTGGCCGCGAACTTCACGGGCTGCTTGTGGAAGACGGAGCGGGCGATGGAGTCCCCGAGCACGAACTGGACGGGGGTGAGGATCGCGGCGACGGTGAACGGCACCGTGAAGCCGAGCCGGTGGTAGCGGTCCCGGCGGCCGCGCAGCAGACCGACCGCGTACACCCCGGCGACGACGTATCCGGCGGTCAGGACCACGCCGACCACGAAGTGCCAGTACTCGGGGCCGAACATCGGTGTGAAGACCGCCTGCCGCACATTGACGTTCACCGGCTTGCCGGACGCGTCGAGAGTGAAGCCGCGCGGGGTGTTCATCCAGGCGTTCGCGGCCACGATGCCGAACGCCCCCATCAGGGCGGCCAGCGGCAGGGGCAGGCCGAGCCAGAAGTGCGTCCACGGCTTGAGTCGGCGCCAGCCGTACAGGTAGATGGCGATGAGGATCGCCTCGAGGAAGAACGCCCAGGCCTCGATCCCGAAGCCGAGGCCGAAGACATCGCCCCACCGGCCCATCATCCCCGGCCACAGCAGACCGAACTCGAAGGACAGCACGGTGCCCGTCACGATGCCGATCGCGAACTGCAGGGCCATGACCGCCGACCAGCGCCGTGCGAGCAGCAGGGCTACGGCGTCGCCCTTGCGCAGCCCGCGGTAGTGCATGAGGAGCGTGATGGCGGGCAGGGCCACACCGAAGGGTACGAGCAGGATGTGGGAGGCCAGGGTGAAGGCCATCAGCTCCCGGGCGGGGAGGAGTTGCGGTGGGCCGTCCGCGAGAAGGTGGCCGATTGCGCTGTTCACATGACCTCGGTGGTTCGTACGGGATGGCTGAGGGGCCCTGCGCTTCAGCCGCCGGTGGCGAAACCGGGGAACAGCGTCATTCCGCCGTCCACGTAGATCGTGGTGCCCACGACGTAGTCGAAGAGGTCGGACGCGAGCGCGGCCACCGCGTTCGCGATGTCGTCCGGGTCGCCCACACGGCGGTAGGGGATGAGCCGGAGGAGGTCGGCCTCGGCCTCGGGGGTGTCCCATGCGTCGCGGTTGATGGGCGTGCGAATCGCGCCCGGAGCGACTGCGTTCACCCGGATCCCCCGCGGCGCGAGCTCCTGGGCGAGGGTCGCCATGAGCATCTGCACCCCGCCCTTGGACGACGCGTAGTTCACATGGCCCGCCCACGGGATGATCTGGTGGACCGAACTCATGCAGATGATCTTCCCGGCCGAACGGGAGACCTCGGGGACGACGCCCCGCCGCAGGAACTCCTTGGTCGCTTCGCGGGCGCACAGGAACTGTCCGGTCAGATTGACGTCCAGCACCTTCTGCCACTGGGCCATGGTCATCTCGGTGACGGGAGCGTCGCGCTGGAGCCCGGCGTTCGCCACCATGACGTCGATGGTCCCGAACTCCTCGACCATGCGGGACACCATGCCGACGACCTGGTCCTCCTGCGACACGTCCGCCTCGTGCGCGTAGGCGCGCACACCGAAGCCCTCGATCTCGCGCACGACCTCTTCCGCGGCGTCCCGCCCGGACACGTAGTTCACCACCACGTCGGCGCCCACCCGGCCGAGGCCGATGGCCGTGGCCTTGCCGATCCCGGAATTCGCGCCCGTCACCAGCGCCTTCTGCCCCTTGAGGAGAGGGAAGGCAAGGGGTTGGCGACCGTCACTGCCGCTGGTTTCCACTCGTGTCTCCCTGTGGGTGCCGACTCGGATCATCGGAGGAATCCGCTTTTCGGAGGAATCCGCACCACAACGAAAACACCGGTGAGTCGGGACGGCTCGTCGGCACGTCCGCTGTCAGCCGGTCGGGGGGCCGACCCGGGCTGAACGGCCCAATGCGCCGGCGGGGTCGCCCCGGACGGCGTGCTCGGCTACTCGGTGCGGGGCTGCCGGCTGATTCCGACGCACAGCGCCCAGATGACGAAGGCGTCCACGGCGATCAGCACGATGGCCCAGACGGGGTAGTACGGCAGCCACATGAAGTTGGCGATCATCGACAGGCCTGCCAGGGCGATTCCGACCACGCGTGCCCACATCGCTCCGGTGAACAGGGCGGCGCCGGCGAGGACGACCAGGACGCCGAGGGAGAGGTGGATCCAGCCCCAACTCGTCAGATTGAAGTTGTAGGCGTAGTTGCGGGTGAGGACGAAGACGTCGTCCTCGGCGATGGCGGAGATTCCCTCGAATATCGCCATCACTCCGCCGAAGATCATCATGACTGCGGCGAAGGCGGTCCAGCTGGACGCCCACGGTCCGCCGCTCCCGGTCTCGTGTCGCTGGTGCATCCCAGTCGTGGTCATATCGAGCTCCTCCCACGTAGACCTCACCACTGACCTGTGACCGGTCGGTGGTCCACATTTCAGCTTGCCATGAGAGTCACCGACCGGCAGAACGGCGGAATTCCCGGGAGGCGGCGCCGATGCCGATGTGCGGGGGAATCCGTGCGGTGCTCCAATGGAGGTGTCCGACGCGCCGAGAATTGCCCGTCGGTCAAGGAAGCGTGTTTATTCGCAGGCCGCTTTTCCAGAAAGGAAACAGCCGTGCCAGGTCTCCTTCGCGGGGTCGCCCGCACAGCCGTGGTGGCCGGTACCGCGACCGCCGTGTCGAACCGTGTGTCACGCCGTCAGCAGGGGCGATGGGCTCAGCAGGATTACCAGGAGGCCCCGCCGCAGCCCGCGCCCGCCGCGCCGCCCGCCCCGTCGGCCGACGACATGAGCAGCAGGATCGATCAGCTCAAGCAACTCGGGGAACTCAAGGCCCAGGGTGTCCTGACCGAGGCCGAATTCGAGGAGCAGAAGCGCAGGATCCTTGGGTAGTGAGGGTCCATGAACCTCACCACTCCGGAAGGCCTGCTGTGGGAGCCCAGTGAGCGCTGGGTGCGCGGCCGCAAGGGCGAGGTGACGGTCGTCGACAGCCGGCACCCCGTCCTCGTATGGGAGCCCGAAGTGCCCGTTCCCCTGTATGCGTTCCCGCGTGAGGAGGTCCGCGAGGACCTGCTCCGCCCGGCGAAGAACCCGCGGACCGGCACACACGGCGGATCGCGGGTCTTCTACGACCTCGAGGTCGACGGCGAACTGCTGGAGAACGCGGCCTGGACGTTCCCCGCCGAAGACCTGGCCGGCCACATCGCCTTCGAGTGGTTCCGACGCAGCGGCCGGGGACTCGACCACTGGTACGAGGAGGACGAGGAGATCTTCATCCACCCCCGCGATCCGCACAAGCGGGTGGACGCCCTCCCGAGCAGCCGTCACGTCCGGGTCGAGATCGACGGCACGGCGGTCGCCGACACCCGCCGTCCGGTGCTGCTCTTCGAGACCGGCCTGCCGACGCGGTACTACATCCCGCGTGAGGACGTCCGCCTCGACCTGTTCGTCCCCAGCGACCTCAGCACGGGGTGCCCCTACAAGGGCACCGCCAGGTACTGGTCGTGGCGGTGCGGCGGCAACATCCCGGCGAACCTCGTGTGGAGCTACCCGGAGCCACTGCCCGCGGTGGGCGCCGTCAAAGGCCTCCTCGCCTTCTACAACGAAGCGGTCGACATCACCGTGGACGGGGAACGCCTGGAGCGCCCCGACACCCCGTTCACCTCGACACTCTCGGCGCGACCGGCGACGTGACGGCGGCGCGGGCCGCTACTCGGCCTTGTTGACGAAGTCGTCGGTGTAGGTCTTGGACAGGTCGACGGGGTGACCCTTGACCGTCGGGTCGAAGGCGGAGAGGACCTTGTAGACGGTCTCGGGACCGTCGGCGGGCATCAGACCGTCGGGGGAGTACATGCTCTTCTCGTTCTGGAGCGCCTTGGCGTAAACGGCCTTGCCGACGCCCGCGTAGTAGTCGGCCGGCATCCTGTCGGCGATCTCGGCGGCGGAGTGGGCCTGGATCCACTTGAGCGTCTCGACGTAGACGTTGACCAGCTTCTGCACCACCTCCGGGTTCTTCTGGACGTACCCGGTGGTGAGGTAGAGACAGGAGGCCGGGTAGGTGCCGCCGAGCACAGCCTTCGCGCCCGCCGCCGTGCGCATGTCGATCAGCGGCTCGGCCAGCTTCTTCCGCTCCAGCAGCGAGACGGTCGGCTCGGTGGTCATACCGGCGTCGATCTCCTTGTTCTGCATCGCCGCCACGAAGGCGGAGCCCGCGCCGACGGCGACCGACGTGGCGCTGCCCGCCTTGACGCCGTTCTTCTCCTCCAGGTACTGGGTGAGGAAGTTGGTGGAGGCGCCGAGGCCGGTCACGCCCAGGTGCTTGCCGCCGAAGTCCGCCGGGCTCGTGACGCTGCCCGTCTCGTCGGTGCGGACCATCTCGACCTCGCCGGGGGCACGGAGCAGTTGCACGACGGACTCGGTGGACCTGCCCTTGGACCGCAGGTCGACGGTGTGGTCGTAGAACCCGACCACCGCGTCCACCTGGCCGGAGACCATGGCGGTCTCGGCCTCGACCCCGTCCGGCTCGTCGTAGAACCGCACATCCAGGCCCTGCGCCTGGTAGTAGCCCAGCTCCCGGGCGAGCGTCACCGGCAGATAGATCTGCTTGTCGAGGCCCCCGACCATGATCCGCACCACCGGAGTGCCGTCGCCGTTCCCTGACGCGACCGCGGCGCTGGACCCGCCCCCTCCACTGCAGGCGGGCACGGCCAGCGCGAGGGCGACGCAGGCGCCCCTGGCGAGCAAGGACGTGGTGACCGGCTTCATCGCTGGTCTCCTTTGCGAGCGGGTGGGCGGGGACATGCGGGCGTGGCGCAGAAGGTACCCGCCCGAGGCTCGTGCTCACGGCCCGGGGCCGCCCAGGTGGCAGGCACCTGGGCGGCCCCGTGATCGGCGAAGGCTCAGCCGTTCGGACCCGCCGGGGTCGTGGTGGTCTTGAAGCCCTCGGTCTTGTTGGCCTTGATGGCGAAGTCGTTGGTGAACGTCGTGGCGAGGTTCACCTTCGAGGTCGCATGGCCGACCAGTTCCTCGGTCGCCAGGACGGTCTTCGGGCCGCCGGCCGGCATGATGCCGTCCGGGAGGAACTGGCCCTTGTCCTGGGTCAGGGCCGAAATGTAGTCGGCCTTGGTGACCAGCTGGTTCTGCACGTACGACTGCGGAAGCTTGTTCGCGATGTCGGTCGCGCTGTGGGTGTTGATCCAGTGCATGGTGGCGACGAGCGCGTTGACCACCCTCTGCACCGCATCCTTGTGCGAGTTCACCCAGTCGGTACGGGCGATGACACTCGCGGCCGGCCAGGCGCCGCCCATCGCGGCCTTGGCGCCCGCCGTGGTGGCCAGGTCGATCGCGGAGGAGCCGACGCCCTTCTTCTGGATCGCGGCGACCGTCGGCTGTGTCGTCATGACGCAGGCGGCCTTGCCGTTCTGCAGCGCGGCGACGGCGGTGGAGCCCGCGCCGACCGCGATCCGGCTGAGGTCCTTGGTCTTGAGGCCCTTCTGCGCGGCGAGGAACTGGGTGAGGGTGTCGGTGCCCGAGCCCAGGTCGGTGACGCCGAGCGTCTTGCCCTTGAAGTCGGCGGCAGACTTGACGCCGCTCTTCGTGGTGCACATCTCCCGCTCGCCCGGCGCACCGGAGAGCTGGACGACGTCCTCGACCGCCTTGCCCTTCACCTGGAAGTCGATCGTGTGGTTGTACCAGGCGCCCGACATGTCCACTTGCCCAGAGGCCATGGCGTCCTCGGCGCCGACGCCGCCGTCCTGCTCGGTGCTCAGTTCGACGTTGACGCCGTACTTCTTGTAGAAGCCGAGCTGCTGGGCGAGCTGGTACGGCAGGTAGATCTGCTTGTCGAGGCCGCCGGCCATGAGCTTGACGGTCGGCGTGGAGCCCGAACCGCCGCTCGCGGCGGACGAGTTGCCGGAACAGGCGCTGACGGCGCCGAGGGCGAGAACGGTGAGGACGGACGCGGCGACGGCGACGGGTCGTCTGGACATGGCTGACCACATTCCTTTGCTGAGGGTTCTGAGATGAAGTGGGGGGAAGTGCGGGGGCGTCAGAGGGAGTTCGCCTCGGACGGGGCCGGCGGGCGCCAGGACAGCAGCCGGTGCTCGAGCTTGCCGATCAGCCACTCGGCGCCGAGCACGATGACCGAGATGACGAGCATCGTCGCGAACACGCCGTTGGGGTCGAAGTTGTTCTGCGCGGTCTTGATGACCAGGCCGAGCCCGCTTTGCGCGCCGAGCACCTCGCCGACGAGCGCGCCGACGATGGCGAAGCCGAAGGCGCTGTGCAGGCTGGCGATGATCCAGGTGAGCGCGGACGGCACGATGACGTGCCGGATGATCTGCAGCTGCGAGGCGCCGAGCACCTTGGCGTTGGCGAGGATGTTGCGGTCGACCTCACGGACGCCCTGGAAGGCGTTGAAGAAGACGATGAAGAACACCAGCACCGCGGCGAGCAGGATCTTCGGCAGCACTCCGATGCCGAACGCGACGATGAAGATCGAGCCGAGGACGATCCGCGGGATCGCGTTCACCATCTTGATGTAGGGGCCGAGCACGTCCGCGAGGAAGCGGCTCTGGCCCAGCGCGACACCGAAGACCACTCCGGTGACGGCGCCGAGGGCGAAGCCGGCGAGCGCCTCCTGGATCGTTGTCCAGATGTTCGCGTAGAAGGATCCGAACTCGGTGCCGTGCTGGAAGAGGTCGACCAGCCGCTTGGCGATGCCGGACGGCTGCCCGAAGAAGAACGGGTCGACGATCCCCCAGGTGGTGAACGCCTGCCAGCCGCCGAGGACGAAGGCCGCGAGGCCGATGCGGCCCGCCCACACCAGCGCGGTGCGCCGCCGGGCGGCCCGCTTCGCGGTGGCCGCGGCCGAGGGCGGTGTGCCGTCCTTGACCAGCGGGGCGGAAACTGCGGATGTCGTGCTCATGCCGTACCTCCTGCGGTGCGTGCGTAGGCGCGCTCCACCTCCTCGCGCAGCGTTTCCCAGATCTGGTGCTGGAGTTCGATGAAGCGGGGCTGGAAGCGGATCTCCTGGACCGCGCCGCGCGGGCGGGGCAGGTCGATGTCGAAGACCGCCTTGACCGATCCGGGGCTGGACGTCATGACGACGACCCGGTCGGCGAGCGCCACGGCCTCGTCGAGGTCGTGGGTGATGAAGATGACCGACGGACGGATCTGCTCCCACAGGCCCAGCAGCTCGGTCGACATGATCGCCTTGGTCTGCACGTCCAGGGCGCCGAACGGCTCGTCCATGATCAGGATCTTCGGTTCGTTGATCAGCGCCGCGGCCATCGCCACGCGCTTGCGCATACCGCCGGAGAGCTGGTGCGGGTAGCGGTCCTCGAACCCGGACAGGCCCACCCGGCGCAGCCAGTCGCGCGCCGAGACCTGGGCCTTCTGCTTGGGGATGCCGCGGAAGACCGGGCCCATCAGCACATTCCCGAGAACCGTCTTCCAGGGCAGCAGCGCGTCGGTCTGGAACATGAAGCTGACGCCGTCGGTGACGCCGTCCACCTCACGGCCGCCGACCTTGACCGAGCCCTCGCTGGGCCGGTCGAGCCCGGAGACCATGCTCAGGGTCGTCGACTTGCCGCAGCCCGTCGGGCCCACCACCGCGCAGAACTGGCCAGGCTCCACGGTGAACGAAACGTCCTGCAGCGCCGTGAACACCTCACCCGCGGGAGTCAGAAATCGTTTGGTGAGCCCTGAAATCTCGACTCGCGCGCTGTCCTGGCCGCTTTTGTCGGCGACCGTGCTCAACGCGGCATCGTTTCGCGAAGCCATCTGAGGCCGTCTCCTTCCCTAACCTCGGGGTCGAGGAAGGCAGACGCTAGAGGCCGCCCCGTATTACGTCGCTGTTTCAGACGTATCTCGCGTTAGTTGTGTTAACCGGGGTTCTGCGCGTTCTGCTCAGTGGGGCAGGGGTGGGCAGAATTTCCCTGGTGGGGCACAATCACGCCACCACGGGTTACGGCGAAGGGGCCGGGCCCGGCAGCAAGACAAGGGCGAAGGCACCTGTGATGCCCATCCGAATCCGGATCGGCCGCGCCGGGAAGGGGAGGCTCTCCGCGCGGATTCTGGCCAACCAGCTGGCCATCCTGGCCCTCTCCGGAGCCATCGGTTTCGTACTGTTCGCGTTCGCTCAGCGGGCCGAGATCGACCGCTCCTACGAGCAGCGTGCGCTGGCCATCGCCCTGACCACCGCCGCCGAGCCGCAGATCCAGCAGGCCATGGAGTACGGGGGTGGCGGCGACATCGTGCAGACCGTGGCCGAGCGGATTCGGATCGCCTCGCGGGCGTCGTACGTGGTCGTGATCGACCTGCACGGCATCCGTCACTCGCACCCCACCCCGGCACTGATCGGCGAGCCGATCGCCGAGCCGATCGCGGTGCTCGACGGCCGCTCCCACGTCGGCTCCGACCAGGGCGCGACCGGGCGGTCCGCCAACGGCAAGGCTCCGCTGAAGGGGCCCACGGGCACGCTGGTCGGCGAGGTGTCGGTCGGCATCCCGGAACACAACGTAGTGGGCGAGCTGTGGCGGGAGCTGCCCACCTTCGGTCTGTATGCCACGATCGCCACCGCCCTCGGCTCGATGGCCGCGTTCCTGCTGGCCAGACGCCTGAAGCGGACGACGTTCGGGCTGGAACTGGAGGAGATCGCCGGCCTGCTGCAGGACCGGGAGGCGATGCTGCACGGCATCCGCGAGGGCGTGGTCGCCTTCGACCCCGAGGGCCGGGTCACCGTCATCAACGACGAGGCCCGCCATCTGCTCGGTCTGGGCACGGCACTGGGCAGCCGGCTGGACGCACTCCTGCCCGAGGGGCGGCTGCGCCGGGCACTGGACGGCAGCCTCACCGGGACCGACATCACGGTCCTCACCGACGACCACTGCCTGGCCGTCAACCGGATGCCGGTGACGCTGCACGGCCGCGCGCTGGGAGCGGTGGTCACCGTGCGCGACCGCACCGAACTGGTCGGACTGCTCAGGGAGCTGGACTCGGTGCGCGGGCTGACGGACGCGCTGCGGGCCCAGCAGCACGAGTTCACCAACCGGATGCACACCCTGGCCGGGCTGCTGGACGTGGGGGAGTACGAGTCCGCGTACGAGTACGCCGTCGAGCTGGCCGGAGCCGACCAGGAGCTGACCGAGTCGGTGCGCGAGCACATCGGCAACGCCCTGATGGTGGGTCTGATCGTGGCCAAGACGACGGTCGCCGCCGAGCGCGGCGTACGGATCGTGCTGGGCGAGGACTCCGCGCTCGGCGAGCAGCCGCCGCATCTGCACCGGCTGCTGACCATCGTCGGCAACCTGCTGGAGAACGCCCTCGACGCCGCGGTCGGCGGACCGGCCCCGGCGGGCGGCCGGGAGGTACGGCTCACGGTCGTCGAGGCCACCACGGAGGTACTGGTGCGGGTGGCCGACACCGGACCCGGCATCCCGCCGGGCGCGGCCGAGTCCATCTTCGAGGACGGCTGGTCGACCCGGCCGGACCGTGGCACCGCCCGGCGCGGCCTCGGACTGGCCCTGGTCCACCGGCTGGTCCAGCGGCACGGCGGCACCATCACGGTCAGCGAGGGGCCCGGGGCGGTCTTCACCGTGACGCTGCCCCTGCCGGACGTCGCGCCCGCGCCGCAGGGCGCACTGTTCACGACGGCCCCGCTGGTACCGGCGGGCGCCCTGGCCGCGGCCGATGGAGGGGAGCGCTGGTGATACGGACCCTGGTGGTGGACGACGACTTCCGGGTGAACGGACTCCACTGCACATACGTGGCCCGCGTCGAGGGCTTCGAGGTCGTCGGCCAGGTGGCGAACGTGGCCGAGGCGCTGGACGCCGTCCACACGCTCCACCCGGAACTGCTGCTCCTCGACATCTTCCTGCCCGACGGCAGCGGCCTCGACGTGCTGCGACAGCTGACCGGCGACGCGGGTGGCGCCCGCCCCGACGCCATCGTGATCACGGCCGACCGGGACATCACCTCCGTACGGACCGCGATGAAGCTCGGAGCCGTCGGATACCTCGTCAAGCCCTTCGGCGCCGACGCCCTGGCCGAGCGCCTCGCCGCCTACCGCGCACTCCAGCACCGGGTGAACGTCCTGGGCCCGGAGGCGGAGACCGACCAGGCCGACGTGGACGCCCTGTTCAGCGTCGTCCGCCCCTCCGCCCTGCCCGCGGTACCGGCCAAGGGCCACTCCGCGCCGACCCTCGCCCTGCTCCACGAGGCGGTCCGCACGGCCCGCCGGGACATGTCGGCGGCCGAGGCGGCGGAACTCACCGGCGTCTCCCGCGCCACGGCCCAGCGCTACCTGTCCTACCTCGTCCGGGAGGGCATGGTCCGACTGGAGCTCCGCTACGGCGCGACCGGCCGCCCCGAGCACCGCTACCGCACCGTGTCCTGACATCGCGACCGGTGCCTGCGGAGCACACTGAAGGCATGCTCACGGCGGGCCGCTCCCGCCCCGCCCTCCACCCACAGGAGTGACGCATGCCCCTGCTGCGTACAGGCGACCTGGACCTCTACCACCAGGTCGTCGGAGAGGGCGACCCGCTCGTCCTCGTCCACGGTTCGTGGAGCGACCACACCTCGTGGCAGCCCGCGATCGAGGCCGACCTCCGTGCGTCGTTGCGGGTGGTCACCTATGACCGCCGTGGTCATGGGAAGAGCGAAGCGGGGCCGGGCCAGGGCACCCGCCGACAGGACGAGGACGACCTCGAGGCCCTGATCGAGCGGCTCGGACCCGCGCCCGCGCACGTGGCGGGCAGTTCCTTCGGAGGGTCGATCGCACTCGGGCTTGCGGCGCGCCGACCGGAGTTGTTCCGCAGCGTCACGGTCCACGAGCCCCCGCTCGTCGCGATCGTGGCTGACGACCCGGACGCACTGGGACAACTGCGCCCGACGCAAGCCTCGATGGACGCCGTACTCGCCCATCTCCGCAAGGGCGAGCACCGGCAGGGCGCACGGCAGTTCGTGGAGGAGGTCGCCATGGGACCCGGCACCTGGGACCGGCTGCCCGCCGCCGTGCGCGAGACATTCGTGCACAACGCGCCCACCTGGCTGGACGAACAGTCCGACCCCGACTGGGCGGAGATCGATACCGACGCCCTCGCCCGGTGCGCCGCACCGGTACTGCTCAGCGGAGGTACCCAGAGCCCGGTGTGGTTGACGACGATCCTCGACCGGCTGGCCGCGGCCCTGCCGCGGGCGCGGCGGCAGACCGTCGAAGGGGCGGGACACATTCCCCACGTCACCCATCCGCGGCGGTACGCCGCCGCCCTCACCCGCTTCCTCCGGGCGTTCTGAGGCGCGGGCCCCGCCGCTCGTCGGTACTGTCGGAAGTGATCGCCGCTCGCTCTCCGCTCCTGGTTCCCCGACCGGGCGGCGGGGCGAAGGAGGCAGGGTGTCGTGACCGTGATCTCCCTGAAGTCCGCCCAGGTGCGGGCAGGACTCACGCTGCCCTACGCCGAGGCCGGCTACCCCGGCGGCACACCGGTCGTCTTCGTGCACGGACTCGGTGACTCCTGGTGGGCCTTCGAGCCCCTCCTCAGGCGCCTTCCGGCCGCCCTGCGCGGTTACGCGCCCACCCAGCGCGGCCATGGCGACGCCGACCGCCCTCCCGAGGGCTACACGCCCGAGGACTACGCCGCCGACCTCGTCGCCTTCCTGGACGCCGTCGACATCGACCGCGCCGTGCTCGTCGCGTCCTCGAGCGGCGGCGTGGCCGCCCGGATGGTCGCGGGCAGCCACCCCGACCGGATCTCGGGGCTGGTGCTGATCGGCGTACCCGGCACGCTGGAGGACAAGCCGGCGGTGACCGGGATGCGGGAGGCCGTCGAGGGACTCTCCGACCCCGTACCCCGCGAGTTCGTCGAGGAGTTCCTCTCCGGCGCGGTGGACCGGCCCGTCGCCAGGGGCCTCGTCGAGACGATGATCGACGAAAACCTCAAGGTCCCCGCGTACGTCTGGCAGGAGACCCTGCGCGGACTGCTCGACACCGATCTGCGCGCGACCCTCGCCGGCATTCTGGTGCCCACCCTCGTCATCTGGGGTGACCAGGACGACCTGCTGCCCCGCGGCGACCAGCAGACCATCCTGGACGCCATCCACGGTTCACGCCTGATCGCCTACGAGGGCGCCGGGCGCGACGTCCACTGGGAGCAGCCCGACCGTGTGGTCACCGACCTCGCCGCCTTCGTCACGCACCTCGAACACCCCGCGACTCCCGGCCCGTCATGAAGGCGTGCAGGACGGCCGATTGGCCAGATTGGCCAGTTACTTATTGAATACCCGCGGTTACATCCACCTGGCCGACAAGACTTGCTATCGTGTTACTCGTTGGTAGCAAGCCGAACGAGGGTCACGAGGGGCCGGCGTATGCATCGCCGCTGCTCCTCGGGCGGGTTGGTCGAGACGGACTGTCCGGCAAGGGGGCCGGGCGGCCACGGCGCCTGCGCATACGCACCCCGCGGCCTTCGAACTCCAGTTTTCTCGCTCACTCATTCGAACAGGTGAGACTCCTCATATGGCTCGTTCCCTGGTCGACTTACTGACCACGCATGCCTCGCAACAGCCGGAGCGGACGGCATACCGCTACCTCGTCACGGGCGACTGCGACGGAGAGATCCAGGACATCTCGTACGGACGTCTGGCCCGTCGGTCCCGAGCCGTCGCCGCCTGGCTGCAGGAACGCGGTCTGGCCGGATCCCGCGCACTGCTGCTGTACCCGCCCGGCCTGGAGTTCATCTCCGGCTACCTGGGCTGTCTTTCGGCCGGGGTCGTCGCCGTGCCGGGCGTTCCCCCGCAGGGGCGGTCGCAGAACCAACGTGCCCTGACCCGCATGAAGCGCCTGATCGCCGACGCGGACGCCAAGGTGATCCTGGGCGGCCGTGAGGTGCTCGCCACCCTGGCCGCCCAGGGGGAGCACCTGCCCGAACTGGACGCGATCACCTGCGTCGCCACCGAGGACATACCCGACGAGGCGGCCGACTCCTGGCGCGAACCCGGCCTCACCGACGACTCGGTCGCCTTCCTCCAGTACACCTCCGGCTCCACCTCCGCCCCGCGCGGCGTGATGGTGACGCACGGGAACCTGCTGGACAACCAGCGGGCCATCACCGAGCGGATGGGCCACACCCCGGACACGCTCGCGGAGTACGACCACGAACTGTTCGTCAGCTGGCTGCCCGTGTACCACGACATGGGCCTCATCGGCCCGGTCCTGAACACCGTCCACCTCGGCGCCACCGCCACGCTCTTCTCGCCCCTGCACTTCCTCCAGCGGCCCGCGCGCTGGCTGACCGCCCTCAGCCGCTACCGCCCGCACACCAGCGGCGGCCCCAACTTCGCCTACGAGCTGTGCCTCAAGCACGCCACCCCCGAACTCCTCGACGGACTCGACCTCGCCCGGTGGAAGGTCGCCTTCAACGGCGCCGAACCGGTACGGGCCGCCACCCTGCGGCGCTTCACCGAGACCTTCGCCCCGGC
Organism: Streptomyces sp. NPDC058086; assembly: GCF_042885015.1. NCBI lineage: Bacteria > Bacillati > Actinomycetota > Actinomycetes > Kitasatosporales > Streptomycetaceae > Streptomyces > Streptomyces sp. NPDC058086. The sequence continues at coordinate 34,334 of NZ_JBHVST010000005.1, forward strand.
CGGCTTCCGGCATGAAGCCCTGTACCCGTGCTACGGCCTCGCCGAAGCCACGCTCATCGTCACCGGCGGCTCGGCCGACACCCCGCCCACCCTCGCCGCGGCCCCCGGGGCAAGTCCGAATGCGGGCGCGGCCGACGCGGCCGCCGTCGGCTCCGGGCGGCCGATCCCCGGTACGACGGTGGTGATCGCCGACCCCGAGCGGCGGGAGGAGCTGCCCGAAGGGGAGGTCGGCGAGATCTGGGTGAGCGGCGCGAGCGTCGCCAAGGGCTACTGGCGCAACACCCTCGCCACCCGCGAGACCTTCCGGGCCACGCTGAACGACCGTCCGGACCGTTTCCTGCGGACCGGCGACCTCGGATTCCTGCGCGAGGGCGAACTGTTCGTCACCGGCCGCCTCAAGGACCTGATGGTCATCGACGGACGCAACCACTACCCGCAGGACCTGGAGCTGTCCGCCGAGATGTCCCACGGCGCGCTCCGGCCGGGCTGCACCGCCGCGTTCTCCGTGGACGGCGGTGCCGAGGGCGAACAGCCCGTCATCGTCGCCGAGACGGCCCCGGACGCGGCGGCCGACTCCGCGCGGATCACCGAGGTGATCCGCAGCGCGATCGGCGAGGCCCACGGCCTCGCGGTGCGTGACGTCGTGCTGGTCCACCCCGGCACCATCCCCAAGACGTCCAGCGGGAAGATCCAGCGCCACGCCTCCCGGGCGGCGTACCTCGCCGATGCCCTCGCGGTGGTCGGCGCGCCCGCCGCGAGATGAGGTAGACGAGGTCACCCCCCCCGTCGGCGCGGACACCCGAGCCGACGGGGCACCCCGGTCGTACCGGCCGTACACCAGGGGTTCCTCAGTCGCGCGCCGGTGCCTCCGCCGCCCACCGGTCGCCGCCCACCGGTCGCCGTACCTGTCGTACGGAATCCGTCTGAACCCGAGTTCACGAGGACACCTTTCCCCGATGCCTGCGAGCGAGTCCCCGAAGCAGTTCCCCGAGATGTCCGTCACGACCTCCGAGGACGTGCGGGCCTGGCTGGCGTCGGCCGTCGCCGAGGCGGCCGGGCTCGCCCCGTCGGCTGTCGATCCCGAGCGGCCGATCGCCGAATTCGGCCTGGGATCACGCCAGTTGGTGACCCTGGCCGCGGAGCTCTCCGGCCGGACCGGCCGCCCCGTGGAGCCGTCCCTCGTCTTCGACCACCCCACCATCGCGGCGCTCGCCGCGGCGGTCCTCGGCGAAGGGCCCGTCGGCGCGGCGGCGCCGGTGCCGGCGGCCGCGCCCGTACGCGGCGACGAGGACATCGCCGTCATCTCCATGGGCTGCCGCTACCCCGGCGGCGCCGACGACCCCGAGGCGCTGTGGCGGCTGCTCGCCTCGGGCGAGGACGCCATCACCGAGGTGCCCGCGGGCCGTTGGGACACCCGGGGGCTCTACGACCCCGACCCGGAGGCCCCCGGCAAGGCGTACACCCTGCGCGGAGGCTTCCTCTCCGGCATCGACCGTTTCGACGCGCCCTTCTTCGGGATCTCACCGCGCGAGGCCGCAGCCATGGACCCCCAGCAGCGGCTGTTGCTCGCGACCGCCTGGGAGACGATCGAGCGCGCCGGGATCGTCCCGGACACGCTGAACGGCAGCTCCACGGGCGTCTACATCGGGCTGTACGACAGCGGCTACCTGGCCTCGGCCGCGCTCGGCCGGCTCGACGGGCACGTGGGCACCGGCTCCGCGTCCAGCGTGGCCTCCGGACGCATCGCCTACACCCTCGGCCTCCAGGGCCCGGCGGTCACCGTCGACACCGCCTGCTCCTCCTCCCTCGTCGCGCTGCACCTGGCCGCGCGGGCGCTGGCGAGCGGCGAGTGCGACCTCGCGCTGGCGGGCGGCGCGACGCTCCTTGTCACCCCGCGCGGACACGTCGAGTTCAGCCGACTGCGCGGGCTGTCGCCGACCGGGCGGTGCAGCCCGTTCTCGACCGACGCGGACGGCGTGGTGTGGGCCGAGGGCTGCGGTCTGGTGCTGCTCAAGCGGCTCGCGGACGCGCGCCGCGACGGCGACCGGGTCCTGGCCGTCGTCAAGGGGTCGGCCATCAACCAGGACGGCCGCAGCCAGGGCCTGAGCGCCCCGAGCGGCCCGGCGCAGGAACGGGTGGTGCGCGCCGCCCTCGACGCGGCCGGACTCCGCCCGGACGACCTGGACTACGTCGAGGCGCACGGTACGGGCACCCGGCTCGGCGACCCCATCGAGGGCCGGGCGCTCGCCGCCGTCTTCGGGCCGGGGCGCCCGGCCGACCGGCCGCTCGGCGTCGGCTCCCTCAAGTCCCACATCGGTCACACCCAGGCCGCGGCGGGCATCGGCGGCGTCATCAAGACGGTCCTGGCCCTCGGCCGCGAACTGCTCCCCGCCTCGCTGCACGCCGACACCCCGACCGAGCACGTCGACTGGGCGGGCGGCGGCCTGCGGGTGCACAGCGGAGCCCGGGCATGGCCGCGGGGCGGCGACCGGGTGCGGCGGGCCGGGGTGAGCGCGTTCGGGATCAGCGGTACGAACGCGCATGTGGTGCTGGAGGAGGCGCCGCGGGACCTGGTGCGTCCGGCCACCGGGACACCCCCGGCGGAGTTCCCCGGCGCGGCCCTCTTCCCGCTCTCCGCCCGTACCCTCCCCGCCCTCCGGGGCCAGGCCGCCCGCCTCCTCGAAGCGCTCGACGAACATCCGCGGCCGTCGCTGCCCGGCGCGGCCGCGACGCTGGCCCACCACCGCACGCACTTCGAGCACCGGGCCGTCGTGCGGGCGGCCGACCGCGACGACCTGCTGACCGCCCTGCGCGCCCTCGCGGAGGGCCGAACCGGCAGCGCCACCGACGGCGCTACCGCCATCGGTACCGACAGCGGTAGCGAGACGGTCGTCGGACCCCAACAGGCCATTCCCACCGGCAAGTTGGCTTTCGTCTTCCCCGGCCAGGGTTCCCAGTGGACCGGCATGGCCCGCGATCTGCTCGACCGCGACCCGGTGTTCGCGGACGAACTCGACCGCTGCGACGCCGCCCTGCGCCCTTTCACCACCTGGTCGGTGTCCGCCGTACTGCGCGGTGCCGCGGGCGCCCCGCCCCTGGACCGCGTGGACGTCGTGCAGCCGGTCCTGTTCGCCGTGATGGTGTCCCTGGCCGCGGTGTGGCGGGCCCGGGGCGTACGGCCGGACGCCGTGATCGGGCACAGCCAGGGCGAGGTCGCCGCGGCCTGCGTCGCCGGCGCGCTCAGCCTGAGCGACGCCGCCGCGGTGGTCGCCCTGCGCAGCCAGGCCCTGACCGGGCTGTCGGGCACCGGCACCATGGCCGTCGTCGCCCTCCCGCACACCGAGGTCGAGCATCGCCTCGCCGACCTTGACGGACGGGTCTCGGTCGCCGCCGTGAACAGCGGCCGCTCGACGGTGATCGCCGGTGACGTCGAGCCGCTGGAGGCCCTGCTCGCCGACTTCGACCGCGAACAGGTCTTCGCCCGCCGCCTCGACGTCGACTACGCCTCCCACAGCCCCCGGGTCGAGCCGCTCCGCGCGACGGTCCTCGACGAACTCGACGGCGTCACCACCTGCCCGACCTCCGTCGCCTGGTACTCCACCGTCACCGGCGAGCCGGTCACCGAGGAACTGGAAGCCGACTACTGGTACTCCAATCTGCGTGAACCCGTCCGCTTCGCACCCACCGTGGAGCGCATGGCGGCCGACGGCTACCGCTGGTTCGTCGAACTCGGCCCCCACCCCTCCCTCGTCACCGCCCTGCACACCATCGCCGAGGACTCCGGCCACGAGAACCTGGTCGCCGTCGGCTCGCTGCGCCGCGACGAGGACGGACCCGCCTGCCTGGACCGGTCCGCCGCCGAACTCCACGTCCACGGGCGGCGGATCGACTGGCGCCGACTGGTTCACGACAACGCCCCCGCCGACCTGCCGACATACGCCTGGGACCCGCGGCGCCACTGGATCGAGCCCGAGTCCACCACCGGTGCCCCCGGTTTCTTCGACCGCGCCGCGCACCTCCTGCTCGGCATCCAGCTCCAGTCGCCGGACGAGACCCGCTGGACCTTCCGGGGCGAGTGGTCCAAGGACACCGCCGACTGGCTGCCCGACCACACCGTGTTCGGCCGGACCGTCGTCTCCGGCACCACCCTGATGGAACTGTGCCGCGCCGCGCTCGCCGTGGCCCGCCCGGACGACCCGGCCGACCTCACCGACCTGCTCCTCCTCAGCCCTCTCACCCTCCCCGGCTCCGGCACGGTCGAGGTGTCCGTCGAGGTGGTCACCGCCGGTCCCGTACCGGAGATCACCGTGCACAGCCGCCCGCGCGCCGAAGAGGCCACGGGCTGGACCCTGCACGCCACCGCGTCCGCGTCCGCGGCTGTCGCGCAGACGGCGGATCGGCCCCCGGTGTGGCCGGAGGCGGCCGAACCGGCCTGGACCCCGGGGACGTACGAGCGGCTCGCCGAGCTGGGCCTCGGCTACGGTCCGGCCTTCCAGGGCGTACGGTCGGCGGTCGCGACCGGCGACGGTGAACTGCTCGCCCGGCTCTCGCTGCCGCCCACGGCCCGCGACGCGGCCGAGCCGTACCCCCTCCATCCCGCCCTGCTGGACGCCGCGCTGCACGTGGCCGCCGGGATCGATGCGTCCGACGGCCGGGTGCTGCTCCCGGTCGCGGTGGGCCGGTGCGTCCTGCCGCCCGGTGGCGCGAGGGACCTCACCGCGGCCGTACGATGCACGGGCGGCTCCGACACGGACCTCACCCTGGACATCACGCTGTGGGACGCCGACGGTCTCCCGGCCGGTCGTCTGGAGGGCGTACGACTGCGGGCCGCGGCCCCGGCGGACCTGAACGGCGCCTCGGACAACGCCCGGCACCTGTACGAGGTGGTCTGGACGGCCGTACCCGAACAGCCCGCCGAGGCGCCGGGCGCCGAGTGGGCCGTCGTCGGCGACCCCTCGGACCCGGAGGTCGCCGGGGCCCTGCGCGGCCTCGCGGCGGCGGGGATCCGCGTCCGGAGCGGGACGGGCGACGCAGACGTGAGCGGGACGGGCGGCGCCGACGTGCTCGTACGGTTCTGGCCGCGCACGGCGACGGACGCCGAACCGGCCACCGCGGCACAAGAATTGGCGGTCGCGGCCCTGGTCGAACTGCGTGCCCTGATAGCCCTCCCGCAGGACGAGGCACCTGCCCGGACCGTGTGGGTGACGCGCGGTGCGGTCGGGGCCGTCGACGAGGACACCGTGCCCGGCCTCGCCCAGTCCGTGCTGTGGGGGCTCGCCCGCAGCGCCCGCGCCGAACACCCGGACCTCGGCCTGACCCTCCTCGACCTCGAGGACTCCGACCCGGCCGATGCGCTCCTGACCGCCGCCACCCACGCCGAGGAGCCCGAACTCGCCTTCCGCGCGGGCGCTCCGCTCGCACCGCGACTCGTCCGCGCCCGCAACCGGAACGCGACCGGCACCCCGGTCGTCCTCGACCTGGTCGGCCGCCCCACCCTCGTACCCACCGACGGCACGGTGCTGATCACCGGCGGTCTCGGTGCCGTCGGACGGCACATCGCCCGGCTCCTCGCCGAACACGGCGTTCCGCGAATACTCCTGACGTCTCGTCAGGGCTCCGACGATCCGCGCGCCGCCGACGTCACCGCCGAACTGACCGCGCTCGGCGCCGAGGCCGAGGTCGCGGCCTGCGACATCGCGGACGCGGCGGCCGTGGCCGAGCTGCTCGGGCGTATCGGGGAGGAGTCGCCGCTGCGCGGTGTCGTGCACTGCGCCGGAGTCCTGGCCGACGGGGTGGTCGCCGAGCTGACGCCCGAACGGCTTGCACAGGTCCTGCGCCCCAAGGTCGACGGCGCCGCCCACCTGCACCGGCTCACCGCCGACACGCGACTCGACCTGTTCCTGCTGGTCTCCTCGGCCGCCGGAGTCGTCGGCAACGCGGGCCAGGGCAACTACGCGGCGGCCAACGTCTTCCTCGACCAACTCGCCCACCACCGGCGGGCCCTGGGCCTGCCCGGCGTCTCCCTCTCCTTCGGCGCCTGGGCGGGCGAGGGTCTCGCCGCCGCACACGCCGACCTGGACCGGATGGCCCGTCTCGGCCATCGCGCCCTCACCCCCGACCAGGGCCGCGAACTCGTCGAACTCGCCCTGCGACAGGGCGCCCCGCACCTGGTCGCCTGGGCCCTGGACCTGCCGCGCCTGCGCGAGACCGCGGCCACCACGGGCGGCGGTACGGCGGCGGTGTGGCGTTCGCTGCTGCCCGCGCCCCGCACCGGCCGAAGCGGCGGCGAGAGTCTCGCCGACCGCCTGGCCCGGCTGCCCGAGGCCGTACGCGCCGAACGCGTCCTGGCCCTGGTCCGCGAGGAGGTCTCCCGCGCCCTCGGCCTGCGCTCCACGGAGTCCGTCCGCCCCGACCAGCCGCTGCGCGAACTCGGCATGGACTCGGTGACGGCGGTCGAACTCCGCAACCGCATCGGCGCCCGGATCGGCGCCAGGCTCCCGGCCACCCTGCTGTTCGACCACCCCACCGCGGCCCGGCTCGCCGCGCACCTGCTGTCCACCGCCCTCGCGGCGGGCGACCGCACCACTGCCGCCACGCGGCCCACGCGCGCCACGGCCCCGGCCTCCGACGAACCGGTGGCCCTGGTCGCCATGGCCTGCCGGCTGCCCGGCGGTGTGAGCGATCCGGAAGGCCTGTGGAGCCTGGTCGCGGAGGGGCGCGACGCGGTGGGCCCCTTCCCGGCCGAACGCTGGGACGCGGCGGCGCTGTACGACCCCGACCCGGACGCCCTCGGCAAGTCCTACGCCCGTGAGGGCGGCTTCCTGAACCACGACGATCTGGAGTCCTTCGACGCGGGCTTCTTCGGGATCACCCCGAAGGAAGCGGCCGCGATGGACCCGCAGCAACGGCTGCTGATGGAGACGGCGTGGGAGGCGCTGGAGCGCGCCGGAATCGTGCCCGCCGAACTCGCGGGCAGCACCACCGGTGTGTACGTCGGCATGTTCGGCAGCGACTACCTGGCGGGGTCCCGCCTCGACCAGCTGGACGGATACGTCGGTACGGGCTCGGCGCTGAGCGTGGCCTCGGGGCGGCTCGCCTACACGCTGGGACTGGGCGGCCCCGCGCTGACGGTGGACACGGCGTGCTCCTCGTCGCTGGTGGCACTGCACCTGGCGGCGCAGGCGTTGCGGTCCGGGGAGTGCGACCTCGCGCTCGCCGGTGGCGTGACGGTGATGGTGACCCCGGGAACCTTCGTGGAGTTCAGCCGACTGCGGGGCCTGTCCCCGACCGGCCGCTGCCGCTCCTTCTCCGACGACGCCGACGGCGCCATCTGGGCCGAGGGCGCCGGCATGGTCGTACTGAAGCGACTGAGCGACGCCCGGCGCGACGGTGACGAGGTGCTGGCCGTGCTGCGCGGCACGGCCGTCAACCAGGACGGCCGCAGCCAGGGGCTGTCCGCGCCGAACGGCCCGGCGCAGGAACAGGTGATCCGGCGGGCACTGGAGCTGTCCGGGCTGGAGCCCGCCGACATCGACTACGTGGAGGCGCACGGCACGGGCACCACGCTGGGCGACCCGATCGAGGCGAACGCCCTGGCGGAGGTCTTCGGCGACTCACGGCCGCAGGACCGCCCCCTGTACCTGGGCTCGCTCAAGTCCAACATCGGTCACGCGCAGGCTGCTTCGGGTGTGATCGGGCTCGTCAAGGTGGTGCAGTCGCTGCGCCACCGGACCCTGCCGCGCACCCTGCACGCCGACACGCCCAGCAGGCACGTCGACTGGGAGAACAGCGGGCTGGGGCTGGTGCGGGACACGGCGGCCTGGCCGTCGTCGCCCGGCCGGACACGACGGGCCGGAGTGAGCGCCTTCGGGATCAGCGGGACCAACGCGCATGTGATCGTGGAGGAGGCCCCTCCGGTCGAGAAGGCGGATCGCGAGGGCGAAGTACCGCCGGGGAAGCGGCTGTTCGTGCTGTCGGGGCGCAGCGATGCCGCCCTGCGGGGGCAGGCCGCGCGACTGGCGAGCCACCTGACCAAGGAGGCCGGCGAGGACATCGCTCTCCTCGATGTCGCCCACACCCTGGCCCGGCACCGCAGCCACTTCGAACGGCGCGCGGCCCTCGTCGCGGGTGACCGGGACGAACTGCTGCTACGGCTCGACGCGTTGTCGAGCGGGCGGGCGCCCCTGGCCGCGCCCCGCGACGACGGGACGGGCAAGGTGGCCTTCGTCTTCGCCGGGCACGGCGGTCAATGGCCGGGCATGGGTGTCGAGTTGATGGCAGGGTCGGAGACGTTCCGCGAGGAACTGGCCCGCATCGATGAGGCCGTTCGCCGGCAGGTCGGCTGGTCGGTGCTCAACGCGCTGCGGGCGCCGGAGGAGTTCGCCCCGCTCGGCCGCACCGAGTTCCTGCAACCGGTGCTGTTCGCGGTCAACGCCTCACTGGCCGCCGCCTGGCGCGCGCTCGGTGTCCGCCCGGACGCCGTCGTCGGGCACAGTCTGGGCGAGATCGCCGCCGCGTACAGCGCGGGCGCCCTCACCCTGGACGAGGCCGTGACCGTGGTGACCGGGCGCGGGCAGGCGGTCGTACCGCTGGCGGGCAAGGGCGGCATGCTGTCCCTGGAACTGCCGCCGGCGCGGGTGGCGGAACTGCTCGCGCCGTTCGCGGGCCGGCTGTTCGTCGCGGCGGTCAACAGCGCGCGGTCCACGGCCGTCTCCGGTGAGGCCGACGCGCTGGCCGAGCTGCGCCACCGCCTCGACGAGCAGGGCATCACCGCGCGCCCGCTGTCGACACCGTTCGCCTCGCACACCCCCTTGATGGACCCGATCCGTGCGGAGCTGCTCGACCGTTTCTCCGGCGTCAGGGGCGCCTTGACGCCGACCCCGCTGTACTCGGCGGTGCTGGCCGAACCCGTCCCCGGCGACCGGCTGGACGCCGACTACTGGTACGCCAACCTCAGGGAGCCGGTCCGCTTCGCGGACACGATCCGACGGATGCTGGACGACGGCTACCGCTACTTCGTCGAGCTGAGCCCGCACCCCTCGCTCACCTCGTCCATCGAGGCGGTGGCGGCGGAGGCCGGGGTCGACGCGGTCGGCGTCGGCTCGCTGCGCCGGCGGAGCGACGCACACGACGTACTGCTGCGCGGGCTGGGAGAGTTGTACACGGCCGGGCACACGCCCGACTGGCCGGCGCTGTTCCCGGAGGGCCACCGGACCGACCTGCCGACCTACGCCTTCGCCCGCGAACGCCACTGGCTCGCGCCCGCCCCGGCCACCGCCTCGGCCGGCGGATCACCGCTGCTCGGCACCCACCTGGAGGCCAGCGACGAACCCGACCGGCACCTCTTCCAGGCCGACATCGACCTCGACGACAGCCGCTTCGCCTATCTCACCGACCACCGGGTCACCGGCGAAGTCTGGCTGCCCGGCGCCGCCTTCCTCGACATGGCCCTGGAGGCCGCGTCCGCGCTGCGGGGCGGAGGCGAAGTACGGCTGGCCGACGTCAGGTTCGTACAGCCGCTGTCGCTGGACGTGGACCGGCCCGTACGGCTGCAACTGGTCCTGCGGCCCGCCGAGGACGGCTTCCGGGACTTCACCATCGCCTCGACACCCGCCGGTGGCCACGGCGTGCCGTGGAAGCGGCACGTCAGCGGACGCCTCGCGCTCACCGTGGAAACCGCCGCCGATGACGACGAGCGGCTCGACACCGTGCGCGAACGGTGTGACGAACAGGTCGATCTGTCGGCCGTCTACGCCGGGCTCGCGGCCCTGGGCATCGACTACGGCCCCGCCTTCCGGGGGCTGGAGGAGGGCCGCCGTACGGACGTGGCCGCCCTCGGCCGTCTGGCCCGGACGCCCGCCGCCGGTCATCTGCTGCATCCCGCCGTCCTCGACGCGGCCTTCCACACGGCCGCCCTGCCGGGCGGCGCGCCCCAGGGCCGGGCGTTCGTGCCCGCGGCCGTCGGGCGGCTGAGGTTCACCGGACTGCGCACGGCGCCCGTGTGGGCGACCTGCCGACTGCGTTCCGTGGACGGCGACACCGCGACCGTGGACCTGCGGCTGTGGGACGAGAGAGAGCAACTGGTACTGGAAGCAAGGGAATTCGAGCTGGCCGCACTGTCTCCGCTGGACGGCGCGCTCTTCGAGACCCAATGGCAGCCGCGCCCGGCCGCACAGCAGCAGCCCGCCGAGGGCAGTTGGCTGATCCTGGCGGACGACACGGGCGTCGCGGCCGAACTGGGCGAGCGGCTCGGCTCGACCGTGCCGCGGGTGATCGCCCGCAGGGGTGAGTCGTTCGGCGTCGAGGGACCCGGTCGTTACGTACTCGACCCCGCAGATCCGCGGCACCTGGCCCGCCTCCTGGACGAGGCCTTCCCCGACGGGCCGCCCGAGCGGGTGGTCCAGCTGTCCGCGCTCGACGCCCCGGCGATCACGGATGCCGGTACGGCGCAGGAGGCGGCCCGGCTGTGCTGCCTGAGCACACTGCACCTGGTACGGGCGCTGGCGGACCGGCCGCGGGGCCGGACCCCCCGCCTGTTCGTCGTCGCACGGGGCAGCCAGGCCGCCGGTGACAGCAGGCGGGTGACACACCCTCAACAGGCCCTCGCCTGGGGCTTCGGCCTCGCGGTGGCGCAGGAGTACCCGGAGCTGTCGGCCACCCTGATCGACCTGCCGCCCACCGACGGTGTCGACGCCCTGTGGACACAACTGCGGTACGCGGACGACGAACGGCTCGTCGCGCTGCGGGAGTCGGGCCGACTGGTCCCGCGCCTGGCCCGCACCCGCCCCGACGACGGCGGCAACGGTGAGGTCACCCCCGACGGGGTGTACCTGATCACCGGCGGTCTGGGCGGCCTCGGCCGAGTCGTCGCCGAACGACTGGTCCGCCGCGGCGCCCGCCGACTGGCCCTGATGAGCCGGAGCGAGCCCGACGCGCACACCGCGAGCTGGATCAGGGCTCTGGAAGAACACGGGGCCACCGTGCACCTCGCCCGCGCCGACGTGGCCGACCGCGAGGAACTGACGGCAGCCCTGGACGCCGTACGACGGGAAGCGGGGCCGATCGCCGGAGTCGTCCACGCGGCCGGTGTCCTCGACGACGCGACGGTGGCGAACCTGACCGACGAGCGCGTCCTGCGCGTGCTCGCCCCCAAGGTCCTCGGCACCACGCTGCTCACCGAACTGATCCCGGAGGCCGAGAGCCTCGTCCTGTTCGCCTCGGCGGCCGGTCTCCTCGGCTCCGCGGGGCAGAGCCCGTACGCGGCGGCGAACGCCTTCCTCGACGCCTGGGCGCACCACCTCTCCCGCGCCGACCGCCGGGCGCTGAGCCTGGACTGGGGCGCCTGGGCGGGCGTGGGAATGGTCGCCGAGTCCGGCACCCGGGCCGCCGGGACCAGCAGGTCCGGTCTGCTCGCGTTCTCCCCGCAGGACGGTGGCGAACTCCTCGAACGGGTGCTGGCCACCTCCCGCCGCCAACTCGCCCCCCTCGCCCTGGACTGGGAGACCCTCGCGCTCGACCCGGACGCGGCCCGCGCCCGCCCGATCCTCGGCGACCTGATCACCGTACCGACCGGCGGTGACGACGCGGACGACCTCGTCGCGCGGGTGTTCACGGCGACGACGGAACGGGACCGCGCGGACCGCCTCGAAGCGTATGTACGGGCCCGGGTCGGCCAGGTCTCCGAAGGCACGGTGGACGTCTCGGCGACCACGGCTCTGAAGGAACTCGGCCTGGACTCCCTCATGCTCGTCCGGCTGCGCAACGCCTTCGCCCGCGAGCTGGGCACCGAACTCCCCGCCGCCACCGTGTTCTCCGCCTCCGACATCCGCGGGCTGGCCCGGGCGCTCGGCGAGGCGCTGCCCGAACGGGACACGGTCGCGCAGGCCGGGGAACGGCGGTCCGAGGCGCGGCGGCCCGAGGTCGCCGTCGAGGTGCCCGAGAGCGAACTGCGGCCTGCGACCCGCGATGTCGTACGACTGCTGCGCAGCGCCCGGCCGGGCATGCCGGACGCGGCCCACGCCGTCGGCCTGGCCCTCCGGCTCACCACGCCCACCACCCGCGAGGCGCTCACAGACATCCTCACCCGCCTCGCCGGACGGCACGCCGCACTGCGCACCGCGATCGTGACCGGTGCCGGTGCCGGTGCCGGTGCCGGTGCTGTGGCCGGTGCTGGTGGCGCACAGGCGCGGCTGCTACGGGTGGACCGGGAGGTCGCACGGCCGGTGCTGCGCTGGACGGACGTGCCCGCAGACGGCGCACTCGACGCGGCCGACCGACTGCGCCTGCTGCTGGAACCACGGTTCGACCTGGCGAACCCCCCGTTGTGGCGGTTCGAGCTGCTCGACGCCGGTGCCCGGGGCCAGTTCCTGGCGTTCGGCGCGCACCACGCGGTGAGCGATCTGCAGTCGCTGCTGCTCGTGGCGGGGGAAATCGACGCCGAACTGTCCGGCACCTCGCTCGGCGACGCCGTCACCAACCGGGACATCGACCTCCTGATCGAGGCGCAACAGACGGACAACACCCCCGGCGAGGGCGCGACCGCATGGCGCGAGGCCTTCCAGGGCAGTGCCCGACTCGACCTGACGCTCGCCCGGCCCCGCCCGGCGACGCGCTCGTACCGGGCCGGCAGCGTGAGCGTGACGATCCCCGAAGGGCTCATGGAACGGGTGTCGGCCGCCGCGAGCGGGCTCGCCATCACGCCCGCCGCCTTCTGCCTCGGCACGCTGACCGTGCTGCTGGCCAGGATGCGGCAGAGGGAACGTTTCGTTCTCGCCGTGCCCGTCGACACCCGCATCCACGCCGACGCCTACGACGCGGTGGGCTTCTTCGGAGTGCCGGTGCCGTTCCCGGCCGAGGCCGTGGCGGGTGAACGGATCGAGCGGGTGCTGCGCCGCACCGACGCCCGCCTCGACCGCGTCCTCGCGAAGGGCGCCATGTTCTCCGACGTGCTGTCGACCCTCGCCCGACAGGGGCTGCACCGGGCGAACGCTCCCCTGGTGGAGGTGTACTTCAACTACGTACGCTCTGCGACGGGCCGCCTCGCCCACCTCGAGGTCCTGCCCGCCGGGACGGGGTACTCCGACCTCGACCTGATGATCACCATGACCCCCGACGCGGGCCGGATCCGGCTCGACCACAACCTCGACATCCTGGACGCGGCGACCTCCGTCGAGCTGGGGGAGGACTTCCTGCGGCTGCTCGCGGAGGCGGCGGACGATCCGACGGCGGCGGTCCGTTCGACACCGGGTACGGCGGCCGAGGCGACCGTGGAGGTCCGTACGACGACGGACACGGCGGTGGAGGTGCCCGAGGCGGCGCCCGAGGACGCCCGTCACTCCCCGCGCCGGTCGCTCGCCCTCGCCGCCACCTTCGCCCTCGGAAATCTGCCCCCGCTGTGCGAGGCCGCGGTCGAGGAGGGCACGCGGGACGGCGGCCTGACGGTCGCGGAAGCCCCGTACCACCAGGTGCTCGCCGCCCTGCGCGACCCCTCCGGCGTCTTCGCCGACCCCACCGCGGCGGTGGGCGTGGCGCTGCTGCGGGCGGCGGACCTGGAACGGTTCGGCCCCGTGGACGACGCGCTGCTCGCCGAGTTGCGTACCGCGCTCCCGGCCGCGCTGCGGGCGCTGTCCGAACGGACCCGCAAGCCGCTGATCGTCGGCTTCCTGCCGTCCGCCCACGCGCAGGACCGCTTCGTACGGTGGGAGCGCGAGATCGCCGACGAACTGGCCGAGGTGCCCGGCATCGCGGTGCTCCGTCCCGACGACTGGACCCGGCGCCACGCCGTCGCGGAACGCTTCGACGAGCGGACCGAGCGGATCGCCCACCTCCCCTTCACCCCGCAGTTCCAGGCGGCGGTGGCGCTTTGCCTCGCCGATGTCGTACGTGCGGTACGGCGCCCCGCGCCCAAGGTCATCGCGGTGGACGGCGACGAGACGCTGTGGGGTGGAGTGGCCGGGGAGATCGGCCCGGAGGCGGTGGACCTGACAGGACCGCGCGCCCTGCTCGCGCGCCGGCTCCTTCAGTGGCGTGCGGCGGGCGCGCTGTTGGCACTGGTCAGCAACAACGACGAGGACACGGTACGGGCCGTACTGGACCGCCCGGACAGCCTGCTCAAAGCCGAACACTTCAGCGTGCTCTCCGCGACCTGGGGCCCGAAGTCCGGCCGGCTCGCCGAGGCGGCCCGGGCGCTCGGCCTCGGCACGGACAGTTTCCTGTTCCTCGACGACAACCCGGTCGAGATCGCCGGAGTGCGGTCCGCGCTGCCGGAGGTGCTGTCGGTGACGTGCCCGCCGTCGGCCGGACTGAGCGCATTCCTGGGCAGGTTGTGGCCGCTCGTCCCGGTCGCGGCGACGGCCGAGGACGCGCTGCGGGCGCGGTTCTACGCACAGGAGCGGGACCGGGACGCCGTGCGCGCGCAGGCCGGATTCGAGGAGTTCCTCGCCCAGTTGGAACTTGAGGTCGACATCCGGGCCCTGTCCGAGTCCGACGTCGAACGGGCCGAGCAACTCGTCCGCCGTACCAACCAGTTCACCCTGCGGGCCCGGTCCGCCGACGGAGGCGATCTCGGGCGGTGGCGGGAGCGCGGTGAGGTGTGGACGGCCGAGGCCCGGGACCGGTTCGGCGACTACGGCCAGATCGGGCTGCTCGCCCTGCGTGCGGACGGCGACCAACTCGACGTACTGGCCTGGCTGATGAGCTGCCGGGCGCTCGGCCGGGGAGTCGAGGAACGGCTGTTGCGGTGGCTGGCCGACCGAGCCGACGAGCTGGGCTGCGGCAAGGTCCGGCTGACGGCGGAGCGCACCCCGCGCAACGTACCGGCCCGGCGGCTGCTGGCCGGGCTCGGTGGCGGAGACCAGGACGACGAGCGCCTGGAGACCGTGGTCACGCCGGAACACCTGCGGGCCTTCCGGTCCTGGCGGCGGGGGTGAACCGGCGGCGCCGACAGGTGAAAGCGGTGGCAGTGTTGGCAGTGAGCGAAAGGACAGACCACGGGGTGAAGGACTCTCATGCGTGATGTGAACGAGGACGCGTCGGCGTACGCCGGACAGCGGGCGACGGCCGAGGCGATCGAGTGGGGTGATGGCGGCGGGCTGGGCGTGGACGCCCTCCTGGCGAAGGTGAGGACGGCCGCGGCGCCCACACCGGCCGGTACCGACGTGGCCGCGCCGGCGGCAGTGGTTCCGGACGTGGTCCCGGACGTGGTCCCGGGCGTGGTCCCGGCAGTGGTTCCGGACGTGGTCCCGGACGTGGTCCCGGGCGTGGTCCCGGACGTGGTTCCGGGCGTGGTTCCGGGCGTGGTCCCGGACATGGAGGGTCTGGCGGCCGCCATCGCCGCCGTGGCGGCCCGCCACCTGCCCGAGGGGCATCTGTCGCCCGACGCCGACTTCTTCGACGCCGGGGGCACCTCGGTGGGCGCGGTGGAACTCGTCGCGGCACTGGAGGACGAGCTGGGCATGGAGATCGCCCTCGACGACGTCTTCGCCGACGCCCGCCCGACCAGCCTCGCCCACCGCTGGCTGTCCACCGCACACACCACGGCCACCCTCTCGGCACCGACCACCTCGCAATCGCGGACGTCCGAGGCGGCTCGCACCCTCCCCGTCCCGGCCCCCCGCACCGTCCCCGCGGTGCCCGTCACCCCCGCCCCGTACTCCACGGCCCGGCCCGAGGACCTCGACCAGATCCTGGCCGACCTGGCGCTCGCCGACCGGCTGCCCTGGACCGGCGACCCCGAGCCGCTGCCGCCCCGTCGGATCCTGCTGACCGGCGCCACCGGCTTCCTCGGCAGCCATATGCTCCTCGACCTGCTGCGGCACAGCGACGCCCACGTCTACTGCCTGGTCCGCGCCGCCGACGAGGAGGCGGCCCTCGGGCGGCTCGGTGAGGCGCTCAAGAAGTACGAGCTGCCCTGGTCGTCGGAGGTCCGCCGCCGGGTGACCGTGCTCCCCGGCGACATCAGGCGCCCACACCTGGGCCTGTCCGACGAACTGTGGACCATGCTCACCCACGAGCTGGACAGCGTCGTCGGCGTGGCGGCGGCCGTGGACTTCCTGCGCGGCTACCAGTCGCTGCGGCAGAGCAACGTCATCGGCTCGCTGACCCTCGCCGAGCTCGCGGCGACCGGCCGGCCGAAGCCGCTGCACCACATCTCCTCCATAGCGGTCTTCAACGAGGTCGGCATCACCGCGATGGGCGAGGACGACCCGCTCGCCCACGTCGACCGCCTCGTCGCGGGCTACGACCAGACGAAGTGGGCGGCGGAGGTCGCCCTGCGACGGGCCCGTGACCACGGCCTGATCGTCACGGCCCTGCGCCCCGGCGGCATCGGCGGCCACACCAGGACCGGCGCCTACAACCCGCAGGACCTCAGCAGCGGCCTCATCTCGGCCTTCGGCCGCTTCCGCGCGGTCCCCGCCTTCAACCACCTGAACGCGGCCCCGGTGGACTGGGTGAGCCGGGTCGCGGTCGGCGTAGTCTGCGAACCCGACGCGTGGGGCTACGACTACAACCTGACCGGCGTATCCAACACCCTCGACGACGTCGTACGGGACATGGCGCTCGGCGGGATGCACGTACGCGTACAGGACTGGGACGAGTGGCGGACCCATGCCCTGGCCCGGCTGGAAGCCGAACCGGTGCCCGAACTGGGCTTCCTCACAAGGGTGTTGCAGAGCCCCACCGCGCTCAGACTGTGCGAGGCGACCCTGAAGGGTCCGGCGGCCACCGCCGAGCGCACCGCCGCGCTCGTCGAGGCGCTCGGGTTGCGGCCCGCCGCCCGCTACGACGCCCAGGCCCAGCTGAGGACGTTCGAGCGGCTCGCCCAGGACGGGTTGGCCCGGCTGCCGCACAAGGACGACCAGCCCTACCTGTGGTTCTCCGAGACGACCGAGGGCGGTGTCGGCCCGGTCGGAGCCCCCGCCGACACTCCTTGCTCGATGGCGCTCACCCTCTCCCTCGCGAGCATGTACCAGCTGGTGAAGGAGCGCCGGGTCGATGTCACCGGCGAGTTGACGTGCGCGGCGGTGCATCCCGAACCGCTGGTCGTCGAGCGCGGCGACGTCTGGATCCGGCCCGAGGAGGGCATCCCCCAGCGGCACGGTATGCGCCACCGGCTCCTCAGCTACCGGCTGGCGCTGCGTGACGCGGAGGGTGGCCGCTGGTGGCTGGAGGGCCACAAGTACGCCCGGGCCCGTCGTGACGTATGGCGCCAGACCCGGGCGCTCACCGTCGAGATCGGCCGCGAGGGCGCACCGGCGGCCCTGGCGGGCGAGCTCGTCGTGCCCGCCGACACCTATCTGCGCGACCAGGTCGACGGCATCAAGGTCGACCCGCGCCTGACCAGCCAGGAGAAGCGGGCCGCCAAGCTGACCTGGCTCGCCTGGTTCGGCCTGGAGATGGGCCGCGGTCTGCTCGGCCCGTTCGCCCGGGCCGCCGCCGACCTCCTCGACCTGCGCCGCACCCCGACCCCCTCGGAGCACCACCGATGATCCTCCGGAGCACCGACTCCCGCACCAGGCCGACGCTCCGCAAGGTCAGGAGCACCACGACCCTGCGCCCCCTCCACCACCGCCTCGACCCGGCGCGGGTCGAGGAGGTCCCCTTCCGTGCCGACGACGGCGTACGCCTCGGCCTGACCCGCGTCGACAGCGGCGACACGGACCGCCCCGTCGTGCTGCTCCTGCACGGGCACACGGCGTCCGCCGACATGTTCCTGCTGCCCGAGACCCGCAACCTGGTCGACGTCCTGCTCGACGACGGCTACGAGCCCTGGCTGCTCGACTGGCGGGGCAGCTGCCGCCTGCCGTACAACGAGACCGGCCAGAGGTACACGTACGACGACGTCGCCCTGTACGACATCCCCGCGGCCGTCTCCCACATCCGCCGCCACATCGGCGACCGGCCGTTGTTCGTGGTCGCCCACTGCGTCGGCTCCCTCACGCTGTCGCTCAGCATGACGGCCGGGCTGGTCCCGGGCCTCGCGGGCGTGGTGTCCCAGGGGGTGTTCCTGACGCCGAAGCTCGCGGGCCGCACCTCGCTGCGCATGTCGCTGGCGGGGGAACTGCTCAGGTCCCGCATCGATCACATACCGGTCGACATCCGCAAGGCCGGCCTGTGGTCGAAGTACACCCCTCTGTTCGCCCTCGCCTCCCGCGGGGCGAGCTGCCCGGATCCGACCTGTCAGATCCTGCACAACTCGGCGTGGGGGACAGGCGCCTCGCTGTTCGTGCACGAGCACCTGTCCGAGGCCACCCACCACCGGCTCGCCGAGCTGCTGGGCCCCGCCCCGCTGTGGATCCTGCCGCATCTGCGCCGCATCGAGCTGGCCCGCACCGTGGTGCGCTGGCACGACGGGGACCACCGCTACCGGGCGCTGCCGCAGAACGCGTTGGACGCGGCGGCCCGTATCGACACCCCCGTCCTGCTGCTCGCCGGCAGCGAGAACGGCCTGTGGCTCGACTCCCAGAAGCTCTGTCGCGACGTACTCGCCCGCAGACAGCCGCAGTTGGACGTCGCGTACACCGAGATTCCCGGCTACGGCCACCTGGACACGTTCCTCGGCCGGGGCGCCGCCCTCGACGTGTTCGGACACATCCTCGAATTCCTCGGCGAACGACGGTGACGGCGGCCCGCGCGGCCGGTTACCGTACCCGTCAGTAACCGGACCGCACCGCAGGAGGCCACCCATGCCGCAGCTCGAAGTCGACGGCGCCAGACTGACGTACGACGACGAGGGCCCCCGCGACGGTGCGGGCGCGCCCCTGGTGTTCATCCACGGCTGGACCGCCAACCGGCACCGCTGGGACCACCAGCTGGCGCACTTCTCCGCCACACGGCGGGTCATACGTGTCGATCTGCGCGGCCACGGCGAGAGCGACGGGTCGGGACGGCGGAGTATCGGGGAGCTGGCCGGGGACGTCCTCGCCGTCCTCGATCACCTGAAGGTCGACCGGTTCGTCCCCGTCGGTCACTCGATGGGCGGGATGATCGCGCAGACCCTGACGCTGGGCCACCCCGAGCGGATCGAGCGCATGGTCCTGGTGAACTCGATCAGCCGGATGACCTACAGCCGGGGGAGGGGCCTGCTGATGGCGGTGTCCACGCGGGTGCCGTTCAAGCTGTTCGTCGCCGCCAACATCCAGCGGGCCTTCGCCCCCGGCTACCCGCGCGAGGAGATCAAGGAGTACATCCGGACCTCCGCGGACACACCGCGGGAGGTGGTCATGACCTGCTACGGCGCGATGCGGTCCTTCGACGTCCTCGACCGGGTCGGGGAGATCCGTGTGCCCACCCTCATGATCCACGGCTACTACGACATCCAGCTGCCCGTCTCCCAGATGCTGCGGATGGCGAAGGCGTACCCGGACGCGGAGGTGCGCATCCTGGACGCCGGCCACGAACTCCCGGTGGAGAAGCCCGAGGAACTCACCTCGACCATCGACCGGTTCCTGACCGAGCGCCCCTGAGGCGCCCGCGAGCCTACGAGGTTGCTAGGCCCTGCCGTCACCGAGCGACCGGCAGCGGGCGTCGGGCGACCTCGTGGGCTTCCTCGGGGGGCAGGCCCAGCATGCGCAGGATGAGTTCGGCCATCTCCTCGTCGGCGCCGGGGCCCGACCGCTCGGACTTGGCGGACGACTTCAGCTGGAGCAGCCCGAGGAGGGAGCCGCCGACGGCGCTGAGGGCGACGAGGGGACTGTCCACCTGGAAGCGGCCGGAGGCGTTGCCCTTCTCGATGTCCCGCAGCGCGCGGGGGCCCAGGCCGAAATCGGCGTGGATGTAGGGGAGGCCGCCGTAGCGCAGGACGCGGGTGAGTTCCGGGTGGGTGTCGGCGAGCCGGAAGGTCAGCCGGACGCTCACCGCGAACACCTCGGCGGGGTCGTCCAGGTCGCCGGTGATCGAGTCGATCAGCTTGCCGTACTCCTCCAGCGCGTCGACGACCGCCGCCTCGAAGAGCTCCGCCTTCGTCTGGAAGTGGTTGTAGAAGGTGCCGAACCCGACGTCGGCGTGTTCGGCGATCTGCTGGATGCTGACCTCGCTGGTGCCCTGCTCGGCCAGGATCCGCTGGGCGGCGGTGATCAGGGCATGGCGGGTCTGGGCGCGCCTGCGTTCGAAGCGGTTGGCGGGCTGGGCGGCGGCTTGATCGGGCATGCGCCCATCGTATCCGCGGCCTCTTCAGAACTGATGAGGAGATCAGTCGGCGGGCGTCGGTGATCTCGCGACGGACGGGTGAACCGTCGTGCCTCGGTGACCCCGCGGCACGGCAAAGGCCGGAGCGGCGGACCCCCGCTCCGGCCTGCGCACCTCCGTCAGAACTACAGACCGGCGGTCGACAGCCAGCTCTTGGCCACGTCCAGCGGGTCCTTGTTGTCGTTCTGCACCTGGGCGTTGAGCTTGACGAGGGTGTCCGTGTCGAGCTTCGCCGATACGGCGTTGAGCGCGGAAACTCCGGCGGCGGAGAGACCGCTCTTGTAAGCAAGCGGTGTCACGTTCTCAAAACCGAAGAGATTCTTCGGGTCTTGAAGGACCACGAACTTGTTCTTGGTGATTCCGGGGTCGGTCGTGAAAATATCTGCGGCCTGAATGTTGTTGCCCTTGAGGGCCGCCACGGTCAACGGCCCACCCGCGTCCAGCGCCTTGAACGACTTGAATTCGAGGCCGTATTCGGACTTGAGGCCCACCAATCCCTGCTTGCGCGTCTGGAACTCCGGCGATCCCCCGATGACCACGTCCTTGGCCGAGGCGGAGAGGTCGGCGATCGTCGACGAGGTCGTGAGCTTGTACTTCTTGGCGGTCGCCTCGTTGACCGCGATCGCGTCCTTGTCCTCCGCCTTGGAGGGCTCGAGCAGGGTCAGCTTGGAATCGAGCGCGGCCGTGATGGCCTTGCTGGTGTCCTCGACCGTGGTCGGGGCCGCCTTGGCGTTCAGATAGGCCAGCAGCGCGCCGTTGTACTCGGGCAGGACGGTGATCGTGCCGTTCTTGATCAGACCGTAGGTGGTCTCGCGGCTGCCGATGTTCAACTTGTAGCTGACCTTGATGCCCTTGGCCTTCAGGGCCTCACCGTAGATGTCGGCGAGCAGGATGCTCTCGGGGAAGTTGTTGGAGCCGACCACGACCGTGCCGCCCTTGGCGGTGTCGCCCTTTAGCGGGTCCTTGCTGTCGGAGTTGTCGGAGGAGCCGCAGCCCGTGAGGGCGGCCGTGGCCACAACCAGCAGGGATACAGCGTACGTTGCGGTCGTTCTGGTGCTTCTGGCGTGGGTCACGTTGGTCATCCAGACTTGTGCATGGGCGGTCGGCGGCCGGAAGGCATGGCGTGATGACGATCCAATCGAGCCCAGTAACGCACCGTCAAGACACGAATAGATCACCGATGGAGACCACACGGCTTCGCCGCGTGGGCGCAACCTGACCGAAACGGGCGCGAATCCGACGTATCGTCATGTCAGTTTTTGGTTGATCATGGCCGTACTCTTGCGGCAGCCGCTAATGTTGGCCGAGTCGGGGGACCTGGTTCCACTTGCTCGGCCCGAGCGTGCTGGCTTGACCCAGTCCACGCAGCCCGGGCTGCGGGCTTCCAATTGGGAATGAAGTCAAGGAGGTTTGGTGCCCGCGCACAGGAAAGCCGCCCGGGGGCCGCAGACCACGGCTCCCCGAATAGGCCGGACGCCTTCCCTCCTGGACCGTTGGCCTTTCCGCAGGAAACTCAACGTCCTGGTGATTGTCCCGCTCGCCGTCGTTTCGGCGATGATCGCCTATGTCGTGTACGCCGAGATCGACTCTGCCCGTTCCGCCGCCTCCACCGCCCAGCTCGTACGGGACAGTTCGCAGGTCACCAAGCTCATCGACGGCGTACAGACCGAGCACCGGCAGGCGCTCCTCGTCTCCCTGCGCTACGAGGCCGCCCGCTCCGGCGACAAGGCGCCGGGCACCTCCGCCTTCCTCCAGGCGCAGCAGAAGGTCACCGCCCAGGCGGAGGCCGTGCGGTCCACCTACGGGGACCGGCTGCCCGACGCCGAGGCCCAGGCGCTCAAGGAGCTGGAGGGCCTCGACAGCCTCCGCAAGACCATCGAAGAGGGCCCGATCCCCGCCGACAACATCGACCCGGCGTACGGATCGGTCATCGAGGGCCTCATCAACGGCCTCGGGCTCGGTCAGTCGGGCGGCGAGTCCTCGGAGTCCGCGGGCAATCTGCTGGACGCGCTGCTGCGCGCCGACACCGCCCACGCCTCCTTCGAGACCAGCGTGTTCGCGGCCCGGACCCGGGACCCCAACGCGCTCATCGAATACACCGGCGCCGTCGGCGACTACGAGCAGTACACCTACCAGGCCGAGCGTTTCACCCGGTTCGCCAGCCAGGAACAGGGTGCCCAACTCGCCGCGATCGAGCACAGCCCGTACCAGAGCGTCGTCGCCCAGCACTACGCCGCGCTGCAGGTCGACCCCAGCGGTCTGGTCGCGGGGAACGCCTTGCAGCTGCGCGCCGCGCTCGACGACGCCCTGGCCGCCGACCCGACGTATCAGCGTCAGGCGGAGAACCGGCTGAAGATCACCGAGTCGCTCATCCACCAGATCGCCGCCGACACCCAGAAGGCGTCCAGCGACGCCTGGTGGCAGGTGCTGTGGCTGGTGGCCGCCAACCTCGCCGCCTTCGCGGCCTGGATCCTGTTCTCCGTGCTGGTGCGCCGCTCCGTGGTGCGGACCGTGCGGAGCCTCACCGAGGCGGCCCAGCACGTGGCCGATGCGGCCGAGACCGAGCTCGCCCGGGTCGCCGACGACGACTCCGACGACGCGAGCCCGCCGCGCCTGGAAGCCGTACCCGTGCCGGTCCGCGACGAACTCGGCGAACTCGCCGAAGCCTTCAACCAGGTGCAGGTCACCGCGACCGCCTTGCTGGAGCGCCAGGTCATCAGCCGCCGCAACATCGCCGAGATGTTCGGCAACGTCGGCCACCGCGTCAGCAACCTGACCGCTCGTCAGCTCTCGCTGATCGACTCGGTGGAGCGCGGCGAGACCGACCCGGAGGTACTGGACCGGCTCTACCGCATCGACCACATCGCGGTACGCCTCCAGCGCAACGCCGACAGCCTGATGCTGCTCGCCGGCATCCGCGAGACGGGCCTCAACACCGGGCCCATGCGGCTCAGCAACATCGTCCGCGCCGCGCTCGGCCAGATCGAGGGCTACCAGCGGGTCACCCCGCACGCCGAGGGCGATGTCACCGTCGCCCCCGACATCGTCGGCGACCTCACGCTGATGCTCGCCGAACTGCTGGAGAACGCGGTGACGTTCTCCCCGGCGTCCAGCAGCGTCGAAGTCGTCCTGCGGCCCCGGCACGGCTCCGGCGGCGGCGCCCTCATCGAGATCATCGACCACGGGCTCGGGATGAGCGCCGAGCGACTGGAGGAGGAGAACGCCCGCCTGATCCGCCGCGAACGGCTCGACCTGGCCCCGACCGAGGTCCTCGGCCTCTTCGTGGTCGGCGGTCTGTCCCGGCGCTGGGGCATCGAGGTCGTCCTGACCCGCACCCCGGGCGGCGGCGTCACCGTCACCGTCGCGGTGCCCGGCTCCCATCTGCTGCTCGCCGACCCCACGGGGGCCGCGGCCAGGGCCCCGCACATCCTGCCGCCGCCACGCCGCCCCGGCGGGACCGAACCGCGCCCCGCGGCGGTCGACCCGGAACCCGGCCCCTCGTCCCTGCCCCGCAGGATCCCCGCGCGCAGCAGGGGAACGGACGGCCACACGGGCCGTCAGGAACCGACGGGCGACGGCGCCATGGGCGGCTACACCGGCACCTCCCGGCCCAGGCCGGGAGGCACACCGGGCACCACGACTCCGGGGGCGGCGCAGCCCGCGGAACGCGAGACAGCGCGACGAGGCACGCCTCAGGACGCGGTCGGCGGCCCGGGTCACCAGCGTGGCACCGGCACCGGCATGGACAGCGGCCACGGCCGGCCGTCGCGTGCCGCGGGCAGCGGCATGGACAGCGGGCTCGTGCAGAGGTCACGCGGCGCGAGCACCGGCCCGGGGAGTGCGGCGGGGCAGCCGCCGCGTGGCCCGAACACCGGCACGAGCGGCGGGCTCGGCCAGCCGCCCCGCGGCGCGAGCACCGCGCGTGGCTCCGGTATGGCACCGTCGGCACCCGGCAGCGCCCCGGCGCGACCGGGCGAGGGCGGCCCCAGTCCGCTCAGGCGGCGGGTGCGCGGTGCGACCCTGCAGGCCACCACCGCCTCGACCCGGCTGCCCAAACAGACCATCACCAACCCACGGCCGCCCGCCTGGCAGACCGCCGACGCGGAAGCGGCACGATCCGAGATCGACGAGTTCGAGGAAGCCGTCCTGCGGGCCGAGCGCGAGAGCGCGACAGAGGTCCGTGGTACCGGCTTCGGGTCGGCCCGTTCAGGGGGCCGTCCCGACACCTCTGGCGATTCCAGCACAGAGAACAACAGACCCTCATTCCCGGAAGGCATGAGCAAGTGACCATGTGGACAGGTGGACCGGAGTCCGCGGCCGTGGAACAGGCGACGGACGTGAAGGCCGCCGCTGCCGACTTCAATTGGCTGCTCAATCGTTTCGCCACCGAGACCGCCGGCGTCGTCGACGTGATCGGGGTCTCCTCCGACGGTCTGTTGATCGCGGTGTCCCAGCTGCGTGGCAAGGCGGACTCGGAGCGGCTCGCGGCCATCGTCTCCGGGATCACCAGCCTCGCGATGGGCGCGTCCGGCAACTACGGCCTCGGCGGGCTCAACAAGGTCATCATCGACCTCGAGGAAGGGCACGTCCTGGTGTCCGCGCTCGGCGCGGGCGCCGTGCTCGGCGTGGTCGCCTCCAAGGAGGCGAAGCTCGGGAACATCGCGTACGAGATGACCCTCTTCGCCAACCGCGCCGGTGCCGCTCTGAGCCCGCAACTGGTCATGGAGCTCAAGAACACCGTGGGGATCGCGCCGACCGGTTGACGGTCGGCGGGGGCGTCACGAAGGCCGGGACGACCCGCGAGGTGAAGGGTGAGGACGAGATGACGGCCGGCGAGCCATCAGCCGCCGACGACGACGCATGGGGAGCGGAGCACCCCCCGTCGATCGTCAGGCCATTCCTGCTGACCGCGGGGCGGATCGCCGGCGGTGACAGTCTGGTGCCGACGATTCCGATCGAGACGCAGGTCGTCGCGACGGATCTCGGTCTGGCCACGCTGGACGCGTTCGTCTTCGACCAGCACCGCGACATCATCACGGTCTGCCGCCAGCCGCAGTCGCTGGCGGAGATCGCGGCGAAACTGCGGATGCATTTGAATGTGATCAGGGTGCTCGCCGACGATCTGCGCGCCGACGGTCAACTGGCCTTGTACGCACCGCAGGCCGAATCCGCCCGCGACGCCACCGTATTGCGAAGGGTTATCGATGGTCTCCGAGCTATCCCCGACTCCCGGGGCGCGATCCGTGAGCGCTGACACCGAGGGTCCCCGGCCGCCGATGCCGGTGAAGATGGTGATCGCGGGCGGCTTCGGCGTGGGCAAGACCACCACCGTGGGTGCCATCTCCGAAATAGAGCCGCTCACCACCGAGGCGTCCATCACCTCGGTCGCCGCGGGCATCGACGACCTCTCCCACACCCCGGAGAAGATGACGACCACCGTCGCCATGGACTTCGGCTGTGTCACGCTCGACCCGACCCTGAAGCTCTATCTGTTCGGCACCCCCGGGCAGGAGCGCTTCGGGTTCATGTGGGACGACCTGGTCGAGGGTGCCCTCGGCGGGCTCGTCATCGTCGACACCCGCCGGCTCGACGACTGCTACGCGGCCGTCGACTACTTCGAGCATCGCGAGATCCCCTTCGCGGTGGCCGTCAACGCCTTCGACGGCAAGGTCGAACACGACCTCAACGACGTCCGGTGGGCCCTCGACGTCGGCGACCACGTGCCGCTCACCGTGTTCGACGCCCGCGAGCGCGGGTCCGTGCGGGACGCGCTCCTCGTCGTCCTCGAACACGCCCTGGCGACCGCGCAGCAGTGAACGAAGGAAGAGGGGGCACGGGCCTTGTGGCTCGTCCCCCCTCTTCCCTGTTCCTCAGGCCGTACGGCTTCCCTGTTCCTCAGGCCGTACGGCGCCTGCGCACCCCCGGGGACACCGCCACCCGGGCAATGGCCCAGAACAGCACCAGCACGAGCAGCGCGAGGATCGCGGTGAGGGCCGCGCCGCCCACCACCTTCTCGTAGTTGCGCTGGTAGAGGCCGTCCAGGATGTAGCGGCCGACCCCGCCGAGGCTCACATAGGCCGCGATGGTCGCCGTGGACACGATCTGGATCGCCGCCGAACGCAGACCGCTGAGGATCAGCGGCAGCGCCGCCGGCACCTCGACCTGGAACAGGACCTTCCCCTCCGGCATGCCCATTCCGCGGGCGGCGTCGACGGGGGAGGGATCCAGGGTGCGGATCGCCTCGTACGTGGTGATGAGGATCGGCGGGACCGCCAGTACCACGAGCGGGATCATCACGGGCACGATGCCGAGGCCGAGCCAGACGAACATCAGTACCAGCAGCCCGAAGGTGGGCAGCGCCCGGGCACCCGCCGACACGAAGGCCAGCGCGTTGCCGCCGCGGCCGGTGTGTCCGGTGACCAGGCCGATGGGCAGGCCGACGGCCGCGGCGATCGCGAGCGCCCCGGCGGTGTACTGGAGGTGTTCCCACACACGCTGCGGGATTCCGTCGTACCCGTGCCAGTGGGAGCCGTCGGAGAAGAAGGACTGGATGAAGTTGAGTACGTTCACGAGACGCTCTCCGGTGTGCGGGCGGCGCCCGCGATCGTGGACGTACGGCGTGCGGCCTTGCGGCCGGAGGCCGGCTGCCAGGGGGTGAGCACGCGGCGCAGCAGGACGAGCACGGCGTCGACCAGCACCGCGAGAACGGCGGTGGTGACCACCGAGTTCACGGCGAGGAGAGGGCGGTGGTAGAGCATCGCGGTGGTGAGCAGGTTGCCGAGCGCCCCCTGGTTGCCGATCAGCGAGCCGACGCTGACCAGACTGATGCTGGACGCGGTCGCCACGCGCAGTCCGGCCATGATCGCGGGTACGGCGATGGGCAGTTGGACCTGGAGGTAGCGCCGCAGCGAGCCGATGCCCATCGCCGCGGCGGCGGCGTTCGTCTCCTCGGGGACCGAGCGGACGCCGTCGACGACCGCCGGGACGAGAACCACCAGACTGTAGAGGGTCAGCGGGATCATCACGGTGGTCTTGCTCAGCCCGGTGTAGTCGATGAGCACCACGAAGAAGGCGATCGACGGGATCGCGTACAGCACCGTGGTGATCCAGAGGACCGGCGGATAGATCCAGTTGACGCGGACGCACAGCAGGCCGATCGGCAGCGCCAGCAGGAGACCCACGAGCACCGGGATCAGCGCTTCCTGCATGTGCGTGGAGATCAGGCCGAGATAGCTGCTCTGGAGGTCGCTCGGGATGTCGAAGAAGCCGTTCATCGCGCGGCCTTCACCGTGGAGACGCCCTCGGAGTCCGCGGCGCGGCGCTGCCTGGCCGCGCGGATCGCCGCGGCGACCGTCTCCTGCCCGGCGAGCCCCAGTACGCGTCCCGCCGCGTCCACGGCGACCGCCTGACCGGTGGGCGAGAGCACCGCCCGGTCCAGCGCGACCCGCAGCGAGTCCTTGCCGACCTCGAAGGCCTGCCCGTACGGCTCCAGTGCCTGGACGTCACCGGCCCACACCGTCAGGTCAGCCCAGCCGAGCGGCTTTCCGTCCGCGTCGGTGACCAGGACCGGCCCCGCGCCGCCCGACTTCCCGGCGAGCTGCTGCCAGTCGCTGCCGACCGGGAAGACCTGGGAGCGGTCGAGTTCGAGGTCGCGGGTGGACAGGAACGACAGCCCGCGGATGCCCCGGTCGCCGCCGAGGAACTCCTCCACGAACGCGTCGGCGGGCGCCGACAACAGCTCGTCGGGGGCGGCGAACTGGGCGAGCTTGCCACCGGTGCGCAGTACGGCGACACGGTCGCCGATGGTGATGGCCTCGTCCATGTCGTGGGTGACGAACACGATGGCCTTGCCCAGTTCGCCCTGGATGCGCAGCAACTCCTCCTGCAGGCCGCGGCGGACGACCGGGTCGACGGCGGAGAACGGCTCGTCCATCAGCAGGATCGGCGGGTCGGCGGCGAGTGCGCGGGCGACACCGACGCGCTGCTGCTGACCGCCCGAGAGCTGGTAGGGGTAGCGGCGGGCCATGGCCGGGTCCAGGCCCACCCGTTCCATCAGTTCCGCCGCGCGGGCGCGGGCGCGCTGCTTGGACCAGCCGAGCAGCCGCGGCACCGTGGCGATGTTGTCGAGGATGGTGCGGTGCTGGAAGAGCCCCGCGTTCTGGATGACGTAACCCATGGACTGGCGCAGGGCGTTGACCGGCTTGCGGAGGATGTCCTCGCCGTTGACGCGGATCGTGCCGCTGCTGGGCTCGATCATGCGGTTGATCATCCGCAGTGTGGTGGTCTTGCCGCACCCCGAAGGCCCGACGAGCACGGTGATCGAGTGGTTCGGTATCTGGAGGGACAGGCGATCGACGGCCACCGTGCCGTCGGCATATCGCTTGCTGAC
This sequence comes from Streptomyces sp. NPDC058086, assembly GCF_042885015.1. Classification (NCBI taxonomy): domain Bacteria; kingdom Bacillati; phylum Actinomycetota; class Actinomycetes; order Kitasatosporales; family Streptomycetaceae; genus Streptomyces; species Streptomyces sp. NPDC058086. Next base: position 62,907 of record NZ_JBHVST010000005.1, read on the forward strand.
ATCTTCGATGGCTATCAAGCGTCGAAACCCTTCGGGAACGGCTGTGATCGGACGTGACCGGATCACATGCACGAGGGTGCGTAGTCTAGCCAGTTGGCGTGTGTGTTCGGGCACCGCAGAGTGGCCGGTTGTGGAGGGTGCGCAGGTGGAGCCCGTCGCGTCGCACGAGCCGGTCGGGTGAGAGCGGGCGCTCCGCCGTGCGGGTGATCTCCGGGCGTGGCGGCGCTGGAGCGACGGCATCCCCGGGGAGACTGTCGCCCTCATGCCCTGCCGCCCCGGGGACAGGGCCTGTCCCCGCCACAGCCCGGAGAGACCCACTTGCGATTCCCCTTCCGCCGGGCCGCGCTGGCCGGCGCCGCCATGCTCGTCGTGTCGTCCGCCCAAGCCGCACCCGCCGCCGCGGACGACACGGTGGCCGACCCGGCCCAGTACGTGAACCCGTTTGTCGGTACCGCGCCCGGAGGAGCCGATTTCGGCCACGGCGGTGGTGCCGGAAACACCTTCCCCGGCGCGACGGCGCCGCTCGGCGGGGTGCAGTGGAGCCCGGACACGGTGACCTACCAGCACGGTGGGTACGCGTACGGGGACAATCGGATCAGAGGGTTCAGCCTCACCCACATCTCCGGGGCCGGCTGCAAGGCCTACGGCAACGTGCCCTTCATGCCGATGCTCGCCGGCGACACCAGTGGACAGGCGACCTTCTCGCACGCCAACGAGCTGGCGACACCCGGAAGCTACCGGGTCACCTTCGACAACGGCATCGGCAGCGAACTCACCGCCACCCAGCGCTCCGGCATCGCCCGCTTCACCTACCCGGCCACCGACGACCGCCCGGCCGCGCTGAGCGTCGACGCGGGCAAGGCGTTCAAGGCGGCGACCGGAACGGTCGACATCGGCACCGACACCCTGTCCGGGTTCACCGACAGCGGCGGCTTCTGCAAGTCCGCCAACCGCTACCGGCTCTACTTCCACGCCGTGTTCGACCACCCCTTCGCCCACGTCGTCCACCCCGACGGCAGACCGGGCGCCGCGCAGGTCTCCTTCGGCCCCGACGTACGCACGGTGACCGTCCGCGTCGGCGTCTCCTTCGTCAGCGTCGACGGCGCCCGGGGGAACATCGCCGCCGAGCAGCACACGAACCCGTACGACCGGATCCGGCGGGCCGCCCGCGACCGGTGGAACGACTGGCTCGGCCGCATCAGTGTCGGCGGCGGCACCGACACCCAGCGCCGGGTCTTCTACACCGCCCTGTACCACTCGCTCCTGCACCCCAGTGCCTTCAGCGACGCCGACGGCCGCTATCCCGGCATGGACGGCCGCATCCACACCACCCGCGCAGGACACGTCCAGTACGCGAACTTCTCCGGCTGGGACGTCTACCGTTCCCAGGTCCAGCTGCTCGCCCTGCTGGCCCCGCACGAAGCCTCCGACATCGCGCAGTCCGTCCTCAACCAGGGCCACCAGGCAGGCTACTTCGACCGCTGGACCCTCGCCAACGGCGGCACCGGCGTCATGGTCGGCGACCCGCTGCCCGTCATCGCCTCCGCCGTCTACGCCTTCGGCGCCACCGACTTCGACGCCCGCGGCCTGCTGCGCGCTGCCATGGCGGGCCGCGACAACGGGCGCCAGCGGCCCGGACACGCGCAGTACGACTCCCTCGGCTACATCCCCGCCGGCACCAAGGGAGTGTGGGGCCCGGCGGCCACCACCCTCGAATACGCCGTCTGTGACTACGCGTTGGCCCAGCTCGCCCACCGTCTGGGCGACACCTCCGCCTACGACACCCTGCTGAAGGCCTCCGGGAACTGGCGCAACCTGTTCAATCCTGCCACCGGCTACCTCCAGCCGCGCGCGGCCGACGGCACCTGGCCGGCTTTCACCCCCGCGCAGACGAAGGAGTACGTCGAGGGGAACGCCGCCCAGTACACCTGGATGGTCCCGCACGACCTGCCGGGCCTCTTCACCCTGATGGGCGGGAGGGCCGCCGTCACCGCCCGCCTCGACACCTTCTTCACCCAGCTCAACGCGGGCGGCACCCAGCCCTACGCCTACCTCGGCAACGAGCCGTCGTTCGACACCCCTTGGGCGTACGACTTCGCGGGCCGCCCCGACCGCGCCCGCGACACCGTGCGCCGCGCCCTGACCACCCTGTTCAGCGACCGCCCCGACGGCCTCGTCGGCAACGACGACCTCGGTGCGATGTCCTCCTGGGCCGTGTGGGCGAGCCTCGGCATGTACCCGCAAGCCGCCGGCACCGGGCAACTCGCCCTGGCCGAGCCGGCCTTTCCCCGTGTCGTCGTGCACCGCCCGGGCGGCCCCAGGATGGTGCTCGTCGCGCCCGACGCCTCCGCCACCAGCCGCGACATCCGCACGCTCATGGTCACCGCGCCGCACCGAAAGGGTTCGTGAAACCGGCGTCGAGCCGGCGGGGGTCGGGGCTGTCAGACGGCGACGACCCCGACCCCCGCCTCCGTGAACCGCCGCACGGTCTCCTCGTCCACCGCCGAGTCGGTGACCAGTGTGTCCACCGACTCGGCCGCGCAGATCCGGGCGAAGGCGCGCCGGCCCAGCTTGCTGGAGTCGGCGGCGACGATCACACGCTCGGCGCGCTCGCACAGCAGCCGGTTGATCGCCGCCTCGGCCTCGTCGTGGGCGGCCGCCCCGTGCGTCACGTCGAAGGCGACCACGCCCAGCACGGCGACGTCCATGGTGATCTGGCTGAGCACACCGTCCGCGAGCGGCCCGACCAGCTCGTACGACTGCGGGCGGGCCACCCCGCCGGTCAGCACGATCTTGAACTGGGGCCGCACGGCCAGTTCGCTCGCGATGTTGAGCGCGTTCGTCACGACGGTCAGCGCGGGCGACCCCGAGGCGAGATCGGGGCGTACCGCCAGTGCGCGGGCCACCTCGGTGGTGGTCGTGCCGCCGGTCAGGCCCACCGCCTCGCCGGGCGCGACGAGATCGGCCACCGCCTTCGCGATGCGCTGTTTCTCCGAGGCGTGCCGGGCGGTCTTGTAGCGCAACGGCAGTTCGTACGACACGCCGTGGACGACCGCGCCACCCCGGGTGCGTACGAGCATCTGCTGCTCGGCGAGCTGGTCGAAGTCGCGCCGGATCGTGGCGGGCGACACCTCCAGCTCGGCCGCGGCCTGCTCGACCTCCAGCCGGCCCCGCTCCACGAGCAGTTCCAGCAGCGCCTTCCAGCGGGCGTCGCGCGACATCCGCACACTCCGTTCCTCGATCCTTCGCGACCCTAGCGCACTCCCGGCGTACCGCATTCCCTGGCATTTCCGACCTCGAAATGCTTGATTGTGCTCGAAAGTCAGCCTTAACTTGCACTATCTTGCATGAAGGACGTCAGTAGGAGGGGTACGGCATGACCCATGTCGAGCACGAGCTGAACAGCCAGCCCGAGTGCTGGATCCGCGCCGCCGAGCAGGCCAAGGCGCACGGCGGCGCACTGCCGGAAGCGGGGGAGCGGGTCGCGATCGTGGGCTGCGGAACCTCCTTCTTCATGGCGCAGGCCGTCGCCGCGCTGCGCGAAGGGTCCGGGCAGGGCGAGACGGACGCCTTCGCCGCCTCGGAGTTCCCAGGCAGCCGCTCCTACGACCATGTGGTCGCCCTCACCCGCTCCGGCACCACCACCGAGGTGCTCGAACTCCTCGCGCGACTGCGTGGACGTACCAGGACGACCGCGATCACCGCCGACCCCGCGACCCCCGTGACGGACCTCGCGGACGAGCTCGTCGTACTCGACTTCGCGGACGAACGCTCCGTGGTGCAGACCCGGTTCGCGACCACCGCGCTCACCCTGCTCCGCGCCCACCTCGGACTGCACACCGACGCCGTCGTCGCCGACGCGCGCACCGCGCTCGCGACCCCGCTGCCCGAAGGGCTGGTCGACTGCGCGCAGTTCACCTTTCTGGGCCGCGGCTGGGCCGTCGGGCTCGCGAACGAGGCCGGGCTCAAGATGCGGGAGGCCTCCCTGTCCTGGACCGAGGCGTACCCGGCGATGGAGTACCGGCACGGGCCCATCAGCATCACCACCGCCGGCACGGCCACCTGGATGCTCGGCGAGGCCCCCGAAGGGCTGGCCGAGCAGGTACGGGCCACGGGGGGACGGTGGGTGGCGGGTGAACTCGACCCGCTCGCCGAGCTCGTCCGCGCCCAGCGGCTCGCGGTCGCCGTCGCCGCGGCCCGCGGACTCGACCCCGACCGGCCGCGCCACCTCACCCGCTCGGTCGTCCTCGCCCCGTCGGCCCGCTGAGCGGGCCGGCCGCGCAGCCAGAAGGAGGAGTTGTGCCACTCGCAGCCACCGGTGACCTGGTCACCGCCGCGGCCGGGGCGCGGACCGCCGTCGCCGCGTTCAACATCATCACCCTGGAGCATGTCGAGGCCGTCATCGCGGGCGCCGAGTCCGTGGCCGCCCCCGTCGTCCTCCAGGTCAGCGAGAACGCCGTGAAGTTCCGCTACGGACGGCTGCTGCCACTGGCCCGCGCCGCCGTCGCGGCCGCCGAACGTGCCTCGGTGCCCGTCGCGCTGCATCTCGACCACGTCGAGAGCGACGAACTGCTCCGCCAGGCGGCCGTCGCCGGATTCAGCTCGGTGATGTACGACGCGGCCCGGCTGCCGTACGAGGAGAACCTCGCCGCCACCCGGGCCGCCGCCGACTGGGCACACGCCCAAGGCCTGTGGATCGAAGCCGAGTTGGGGGCGGTGGGTGGCAAGAACGGTGAGCCGGCGCTCGACGCGCACGCGCCCGGCGCCCGCACCGACCCCGCCGAGGCCCGTGCCTTCGTGACCGACTCCGGCGTCGACGCCCTCGCCGTCGCGATCGGCAGCTCGCACGCGATGACCACCCGCACCGCCGCCCTCGACCACGACCGCCTCAAGCGGCTGGCCGCGGCGCTCGGCGTGCCGCTCGTCCTGCACGGTTCCTCCGGAGTGCCGGACGACGAACTGACCGCGGCCGTCGCGGGCGGCATCGCCAAGGTCAACGTCGGCACCGCCCTGAACATCGCGATGACCGGCGCCATCAGGGAGTTCCTCGCCGCCCACCCCGAAGCCGTCGACTCCCGCAAGTACCTCAGCGTGGGGCGGGAGGCGATGGCGGGGACGGTGGCGCGCCTGATCCGCGTACTGAGCGCCTGACCTCAGCGGCCCCCGACGTCGACCAGCTTCTCGAAGAAGAACTCGTGCTTGAGGAACGACACGTCGTACTCGCCCCCGGGATACGGCGGGATGAGTTGCGCCGCCTGGAACAGCCGCCAGCCGTCCTTCAGGGCGTCCACGCCCGACGCGTACGGCGGCTCGTCGCTGTCCCCGGTCGTGGGGGACGTGCGGCCGGTGCCGTCGTAGACCGACCAGCCCACCACCTCCGCGTCCAGGGCGGAGGTGGCCAGATAGAGGACCAGAACCTGCTGACGGACACTCATATGGCTTCCTCCTGAGGGCGGTTGGAGACCCGGGTCACCCAGTGGTCCAGATCGAAGGAGTCGTCCCCGGTGAGCGCGCGCCACAGCAGGACCCGGTGGTAGATCTCGAGGCGGCCGGTGGCGGGCTCGTACCAGGGGAACGTCGTGGAGAGTTCCTCGGCGACCAGCGGGTCGCCGAGGTCCGAGGTGTCCCACAGCCGCCGCTGCCGCACGGTCGGGTTGAAGCGGATCTTGAACATATAGCGGACCACGTCGCTGTCGTTGCGCCGCCCGCCGTGCCACAGGCCATGGTGCAGAAACACCACGGTGCCCGCCGGGCAGACCAGCCGGCTCTGCCCGCGCAGATTCTGGTAGCGCCCGGTGTCCGACTCGTTGGTGCGCCGCAGATGGCTGCCCGGCACGCTGAGCGTGCCGCCCATGCCGAGGGTGACGTCCTGCGGGTAGTACATCAGCTGCACGTCGAAGGCGTCGGTGCGCACATCGATGATCGCGTCACCGTGCAGCGGCTGCGCCCGGCCCTCGTGCGGTTCGCGGATGTGGACGTAGTGGTGGTCGACGGCGGGGCCGGGTCCGACGAGGCTCCGCAGGGCCCCGGCCACGGCGGGGAGTTCCAGCAGCCGACGGACGAAGGAACCCGCCGGGTAGGCGGCCGGCACGGAGCTGCCGTAGGGCACCTCGGGCACGCCCGCGCGCAGCACCTCGATGCCCTCGGCGTTCATCCGCGGCGGCACCGCGGCGTCCAGCCGCAGCGAGCCGTGGGCCACGAAGTGCGCCATCCGGACCGAACTCAGGAGTGGGGTGTCCGTGGTGTGCTCCAGCGTGTTGGTCATGCGACTCAACGTAGGGTCGGCGTCGCCGGCGGCGCGTTGGCGCGGCTCACCACTGCTGGTAGTTTTTCACCATGCGGGAGACGGAACTGCACCTCGGCGAGCCGCCCGCCGTCGTCAACATCGGCGTCGGCGTGCACGGCGTGGCGAGCCGCACGGACGTCTTCCGGCTGCCGGAGCTGTGGCAACTGCACCTCTACCAGTACGACGCCGAGCTGACCGTCGACGGCACCGCGCACACCATCCGCCCCGGCCGCGTGAGCCTCGTACCGCCCGGCACCACGGTCCGCTACCGCTACCAGGGCCGCTCCGAACATCTCTACGCCCATCTGCGCATCGCCCCCGCCGGACCGCCCCGCACCGTCCCCGTGATGCAGGACGCGGGACCCGAATTCCCCATCCTCTCCAGCCTGTTGCTGAACGCGATCGCGGCGGCCCCCGGGGCACCCGAGCACACCCGGGCCGAGATCTGGACCGCGCTGTGGCGTATCGCCCGGCTCACCCCGCCCACCGCCACGAGCCGCGGCCCGCACCCGGCGGTCGGCACGGCCATCGCCCATATCGAGGCCCGGCTGGCGGCGCCGCTCACCATCCCGGAGATCGCCCGCGCCGCCGGGATCTCCCACAACCACCTCACCCGGCTCTTCCGCGCCGAGACGGGCACCACGGTCGTGGCCTACATCCGCCACCGCAGACTTCAGCGCGCCCACCATCTGCTGCGGGCCTCGACGCTCTCCATCCCGGCGGTCGCCGCCTCCGTCGGCATCCCCGACCTCCAGGCCTTCAACAAGGCGTGCCGCCGCGAACTCGGCGCCTCGCCCCGCGTGCTGCGCGGGGCTACTTCTTGACGGCCCTCAGGACGACGAACTTCGCGTCGCTCGCGACGAGTTCGCTGTTGCCGAAGAGGCGGCGCAGCTTCAGGTGGTAGCCGAGATGGCGGTTCCCGATGACCCACAGCTCGCCGCCCGGCCGCAGCGCGCGCCGCGCCCCCGAGAACATCCGCCAGGCCGTGGTGTCCGTCGTCGCCTGGTGCGAGTGGAACGGCGGATTGTTCAGGACGAGGTCCACGCTCCCCGCGGGGACGTCCGCGAGTCCGTCGCCCACGCGGAACTCCGCGCCCCTGCCGTCGGTATTCTCCCGGTACGTCTCCTCGGCCGAGGCGACCGCCTGGTACGACTCGTCCACGAACAGCACCTCCGCCTCCGGGTTGGCCAGCGCCATCGCCGTACCGACGACTCCGTTGCCGCAGCCCAGGTCCACGATCCGCTCGGGGCCCCGGCTGCGCGGCAGGTGCTGGAGGAGGAAGCGGGTGCCGATGTCGAGACGGTCGGCGCAGAACACGCCGGCGTGGTTGACGACGGTACGGCCGGAAACCGGTCCGATGTCGTCGGGGAGCCGGTAGCTGTACGGCCAGGGGTTGGCGGCGCGGGCGATCCCGGGGTACGGGGTGCAGAAGATCAGCCGGGCCTTCTTCTCGGCCAGCGAGGTCCGGGTCGGGCCGAGGATCCGCTCGAAGAGGTGCAGCGTCGAGGTGTGGATCTCCTTGACCATGCCCGTGCCCACGACGACGGTCCCCTCGTGCACGCCGGGCGCCAGCCGGTGCAGCTGGTCCTCCAGCAGGGCGAGGCTCCTCGGCACCCGGATGAGCAGCACGTCGATGCGGTCGGGGGGCGGGTCCTGGGTGGTCAGCAGCCGTACCGCGGCCGTCTCGACCCCGTTGCGGGCCAGGTTCGCCCGGGTCGCCTCCTGCGCGAGGAAGGAGTCGGTGATCTGCGTCGGCCGGTGCGCCGACAGCGCCGTGGCGAGCGCTCCCCAGCGGTCGCCGACCACCACGACCGACCCGGACAGCGGCGTTCCGCTCTCCGCGAGGTGCCGCAGCAGATAGGTGTCGGCGGCGTCCCAGGCACGGAGCTGGTCGCGGGGGTCCTCGGGGAAGCGGGCCAGCGCGTACTCGGCCCAGGGCGCGGTCATCCGGTCGTTCATCGTGGGTCAAGGCTAGCCGAGCCGCAGCTCAGCCAGGTCCGGGCCGGGTCTTGAGCAGGCGCGGGCACGGGACGGGCGGGGTGCGCGAGGATGGTGGCATGTCCATGGATGAGGAGCTGTTCCCCCGGAGCCGGGCGGAGATCGCGCCGGGCGCGGTGCATCTGCCGGACTGGCTGGACCCGGTTGCCCAGCGGGAGCTTCTCGATGCCTGCCGTGCGTGGGCCCGCCCACCGGCCGGGCTGCGTACGGTGCGCACACCCGGCGGCGGCACGATGACCTCACGGCAGGTGTGCCTGGGCTGGCACTGGTACCCGTACCGGTACGCGCGCACGGTCGCCGACGGTGACGGCACCCCGGTGAAGCCCTTCCCCGCCTGGCTGGACGAGCTCGGCCGCCGCGCGGTCGCGGACACCCTGGGCCCCGAGGCCGCCACCGCCCCGTACGACATCGCACTGATCAACTTCTACGACGCCGACGCCCGTATGGGCATGCACCGCGACAGCGACGAGAAGTCCGACGCGCCGGTGGTGTCGCTGAGCCTCGGCGACACCTGCGTCTTCCGCTTCGGGAACACCGAGTCGCGCTCGCGCCCGTACACGGATGTCGAACTGCGCAACGGGGACCTGTTCGTGTTCGGCGGCGCCTCCCGGCTCGCCTACCACGGGGTTCCCCGAGTGCACGCCGATACGGCGCCGCCCGAACTGGGCCTGACCGGCCGTCTGAACGTGACGCTACGGGTGAGTGGCTTCCAGGTGCCTTCGGGCGGGGCACCGTACGAGCGGATCATGGGAGACTCGCCCTCATGAACGGCAAGGCGGGCCCCCGGACGGCGGGGGAAGGGAACACGCGGACACGGCTGGACCGGGGGCGCGGGGCGCTCGGACCCGCGCTGGAACTCGTGCACACCGGACGTGCGCCGACGCGTGCCGTACTCACCGCCGAGCTGGGCGTCACCCGGGCGACCGCGGGCGCGGTGGCCGCGGAGCTGGAGGCGCTGGGGCTGATCCGGGTCGATGCGCGGCCCGGCGCGGCGGCTGGTTCGCAGGGACGGCCCTCGCACCGCCTGGAGGTCGCCGAGGACGGTCCTGTCGCGCTGGCCGCACAGGTGCACGCCGACGGGTTCCGCGCCGCACTGGTCGGGCTCGGCGGCCGGATCGTCGCCACCGCGCCCAGCTGCGAGACCGTCGACGCCGACCCCGCGAAGGTGCTGGGCGCCGTCGTCGAGACCGGCGCGGAGCTGCTCCGCGAGACCGGGCGGCGCTGCGTGGGCGCCGGGCTCGCCGTACCGTCCGCCGTCGCCGAGCCGGACGGGCTCGCCCTCAACCCCCTCCATCTCGCCTGGCCCGCGGGCGCCCCTGTCCGCCGGATCTTCGCCGAACGGGTGCGCGCGGCGGGCATAGAGGGCCCGGCGTTCGCCGCGAACGACATCAACCTCGCCGCCCTCGCCGAGCATCGCCACGGCGCCGGGCGCGGCGCCCGCGACCTGCTGTGCGTGGCCACCGGGCACCGGGGCGTCGGCGGCGCGCTCGTACTCGACGGGAGGCTGCACACGGGCAGCTCGGGTCTGGCTCTCGAAGTCGGCCACCTCACCGTCAACCCCGAGGGCCGCCCCTGCTACTGCGGCAGTCGTGGCTGCCTCGACGTCGAGGCGGACCCTCTGGCGTTCCTCACGGCGGCGGGCCGCGACCCCGGCCCCGAGGTGTCCCTGCTCCAGCAGGCCAACGACCTGATCCGCACCCGGTACCACCAGGACCCCTCCGTCCGTACGGCCACCGAGGCGCTGATCGACCGGCTCGGCCTCGGCCTCGCCGGACTGGTCAACATCCTCAACCCCGACCGGATCATCCTCGGCGGCCTGCACCGCACCCTCCTCGACGCCGACCCCGACCGCCTGCGCGCCGTCGTCGCCGACCGCAGCCTGTGGGGCCAGAGCGGCGGCGTACCGATCCTCGCCTGCACCCTGGATCACAACACCCTGGTAGGTGCGGCGGAGTTGGCCTGGCAGCCGGTCCTGGACGACCCACCGGCGGCACTGGCTCGCACCTGAGGTCGCACCTGAGGCCGGACTTGAGGCCGGACTTGAGGCCGGACCTGATACGAGGCCGTCGAGGCGGTGGCGGCCCTCTCACGTCCTTGGTGTGCTCAGGCGCCACATGGCCTAGGCGGCGTCCGGCAGCCGGGGTGGACGGGGTGGTGTACCGCGCCACTCCACGGCGAGCGCACGGGCGGGGTTCTCCGTGAAGACGCGCTCCACGAGTTCCGCACCCAGAGCCAGTGCGAGCCGTGGGCGCACCCGGCGCAGCAGATACGGCATCCCGGGGCCGCCGTTGACCGAGCGCGCCGTAGCGGTCGTCGTGTCGGCGCCGAGGAGCAGGCGGTGGCCGAAACCGGCGTCGGCCAGCGCGCGTACGGCGTCGGGCATGCGCCAGTCGGTGGCGTGGTTCGCGCGGGAAGGGCCGTCGAAGGCGAGGTAGACGCCCGCCTCGGCGGCCTGGCGCTGCACCACGAGGTCCGGGGAGCGGTTGAGGTGGCCCAGGATCACCCGGTGCGGCGGCACCTCCAACTCGCCGCACAGCAGGTCGAGTACGTCGAGCGCGGCCGTGCCCAGCTCCAGGTGCATGGCGATCGGCGCGCCCGTGGCGTGGTGCGCCTCGGCCGCCGACGTCATCGTCCAGCGGGCGTGCGCGTCGAGCGCGTGGAAGCCGCCCGCGACCTTGACGAGTCCGGCCCGGACCCCGGACGTGCCGATGCCCGAGGTGAGCTCGGAGACGAAGACGTCGGTCAGCCTGCCGCGCAGTTCGGAGAGTGACTCCGGTGTGTAGTGGACCGCTTGGTGCAGGCCCGTAGCGGCGACCACATGGACGCCGGTGTCACGGGAGAGCAGCGGCAGGTCCGCGGCGCGCCGGCCCAGCCCGTACGGCGTCCACTGCACCACGCTCCCGCCGCCCTGCTCGCGGAACGCGGCCAGTTCGGCCCGCGCGGCGGACGCGTCGCGCAGTTCCTGGCCGGGGAGTGCGGGACTGCCGAAGAACAGGTGGTCATGGGCGTCGCACACCCCCAGGCGCTCGGGCGGCACGTCCCCGAGGACCGTACGGACCCTCGCGGGGACGGCGCCACCGAGGCTCGTGGGGGCAGGGCTCACCACTGCCGGCCCCGGGGCAGCGAGTCGCGCCCGGGCGCCGACACATGCAGCACCTGGAAGACCTCGCCGGGTGCCTTGGGCGTGTCGTGGTCCCAGAGGGAGAAGTGGACCAGCTCCCAGTGGCGCGGGTCGACGGCGGCGGCCGCGCACACCGCGCCGTCGAGCGAGGCCAGCCGCTCCGCCTCCGCGGCGGCCTCCGCCATCACCTCGGCCAGGTCGGCGCCCTCCGGTACGGGCTGCCGTCGCCGCACCGCGACCCGGGCCGGTACACCGGCGGCGCCGCCCTCCTCGTACGCGAGGCCCGTCCAGTTCTGCACCACCGGCCGCCCGAAGTCATTGACGAGCCCCTGGAAGGCACCGCCCCACAGGAAGGAGTTCATGCCTTCGACGGTGTTCCAGAGGTAGAAGGGCGCGTACTGGTTGACCGGCGAGCCGTGCACCCCGCGCTCACGCATCAGATACGTCTTGAAACCGAGCCCCTCCCAGTCGTCGAGGAGGTGCCCGATGCGGGAGACCCGGGCGCGGATGATCCCCATGTCGTAGTCGGCGGGGAACGTCAGTTCGTACTGCATCGCGTGCATCGCATGCCTCCTTGAGGGGCCTTCAGTCCTTCAGTCCTTCAGCCGAGGTCCCGACGGGTGGGGGAGAGCAGGGCGAGCAGTCCGCGGACGGCCGTGTCGAAGGCGGCCGGGGAGCCGGAGGCGCGCGCGAGCACATAGCCCCCCTGGATGGTCGCGAGGATCGTCGCGGCGATCTCCTCGGCGTCCAGTGATGGCGCGAACTGCCCCTGTTCCTTGCCCTCTTCGACGATCTGGGCCAGTCGTTCGCGCAGCCAGTCGATCGTCTCGTCGACGGGGGCGCGCAGCTCCGCGCTGGCGATCACGTCCGGGTCCATCGTCAGCCGACCGACCGGACAGCCGCGCAGGACGTCTCGCTCCCGGCGCAGATACGCCTCGACGCGCTCGTACGGCGAACCGGGCGTGCTCAGTACGTCCTCGGCGGTAGCCCGCAGTTCCTCGGCGGTGCGTCGGATCGCGGCGAGGGCGAGATCGGGCTTGCCCTTGAAGTGGTGGTACATGCTGCCCTGTCCGGCGCCCGCGTGCTCCTGGATCGCCTTGGGACTGGTGCCCACGTAACCGCGCTCCCACAACAGCTCGCGCGTGGACTCGATCAGCCGCTCCGGAGTGCTCATGAACTCACTGTACATACTAGTAGGTACAGAGTCGAGGACAGGAGGAGCGGGCCGAGGAAGCAGGCGGTGACGCCCCGCGTACTCCCGTGGAGGTACGGGAACGGCCGCTGGCCGTACGACGACTCGGACCCCCTCCCGGAGCGAGTCTCGATGCATCGCAACAGCTCCCACCTACAACTGCTCCTCTAGGAGATGACTCGAGATGCAGACCCTGGCGAACTGGGACGGCGGCCCCGGCCCGTGGATCCTGTTCTTCCCACTGATCTGGGCGGCCGTCGTGATCGCCGTCGTGACGGTCCTGCGCCGCACCGTGGGGCGCGGGCGCCGCGGACCGTGGCGCGCCATGGGCGACTTCGGTCCGCCCCGGGACTCCCGCCCGACGGCCGACTCGCCGATCGCGCTGCTCGGCCGCCGCTTCGCCACCGGCGAGATCGACGAGGACGAGTACTGGCGCCGGCTCTCCGTCCTGGACGAGCAGTTCGGCCGCCCGGGCAAGGGAGAAGCGGCATGACGACCGCCACCACGACGCGTCATGCCGCAGGTGTCGCCGACGCCGTCAAGGTGTACGGCAGCGGCGACACCGCCGTCAGGGCCCTGGACGGGGTGAGCGTCGGGTTCCCGGCCGGACGCTTCACCGCGATCATGGGCCCCTCGGGCTCCGGCAAGTCCACCCTGATGCACTGCGCGGCGGGCCTGGACACGCTTACCTCGGGCGCCGCGTTCATCGGCGACACCCCACTCGGCACGCTGGACGACCGCCGCCTCACCCTGCTGCGCCGCGACCGTGTCGGCTTCGTGTTCCAGGCGTTCAACCTGATCCCGACGCTGACCGTCGCCGAGAACATCACGCTGCCCCTGGACCTCGCAGGGACGAAGGGCTCCCGCGAGTGGATCGACGCGCTCGTCGACGTCGTCGGCCTGCGCGACCGGCTCCACCACCGCCCCGCCGAACTCTCCGGTGGACAGCAGCAACGCGTCGCCGTGGCCCGGGCGTTCGCCGGCCGTCCCGACGTCGTCTTCGCCGACGAACCCACCGGCAACCTCGACTCCCGCTCCGGCGAGGAGGTCCTGAACCTCCTAGGCCGCGCGGTGCACCGGATGGACCGTACGGTCGTCATGGTCACGCACGACCCGGTGGCGGCCGCCCACGCCGACGAGGTCGTCTTCCTCGCCGACGGACGCCTCGTGGACCGGATGGAGTCCCCGACGGCCGACAAGGTCCTCGACCGGATGAAGGCGTTCGACGGCAAAGGCGCGCGGTCGTGAACGCCTCCGTGCGCCTGAGCGTGTCCTCCCTGCGCGCCCACAAACGCCGCTTCGCCGGTACGTTCCTGGCGGTGCTCCTCGGTGTCGCCTTCCTGGCCGGAACGCTGGTCATGGGCGACACGCTGCGGGCGAGCTTCAGCGCGTTGTTCGGCGACGCCACGAAGGGCACAGACGCGGTCGTCCGCAGCGCCGACGCCATCACGACGCCCGGTGAGAGCCAGGGTGTGCGCCAACCGGTCGACACCGCCCTGGTGAAGACCGTCGAGCGGGTTCCCGGCGTCGCGGCCGCCGCCCCCGACATCCAGGGCGCGGGCCAGCTCGTTGGCAGCGACGGCAAGCCCATCGGCGGCCAGGGCCCGCCCACCCTCGCCGGCAACTGGATCACCGACCCGAAGCTCAACCCGTACCAACTCGCCGCGGGCCACGCCCCGTCGAAATCCGGCGAGGTCGTCGTCAACCGCGGCGCCGCGAAGAAGGGCGGCCTGAAGATCGGCGACACGACCACCCTGCGCACCCCCGATCCCGTCAAGGTGACGATCGTGGGCCTCGCGACCTTCGGCGGCGAGGACGGCATGGCGCAGGTGACGTTCACCGGGATGACGCAGGCCGACGCCGAGAAGTACCTCAGCGCGAAGCCCGGCGAGGCGGCGAACATCCGGGTGCGGGCCGGCCCCGGGGTCGGCCAGGCCGAACTCGTCGCGGACCTGACTCCCGTCCTGCCCAGGGGAGTCGAGGCGATCACCGGCCAGGAGTCGGCGCGGGAGAACACCGACATGATCTCCAGCCAGTTCCTGAACATCTTCACCACCTTCCTGCTCGTCTTCTCCGGCATCGCACTGCTGGTCGCGACCTTCTCCATCCACAACACCTTCGCGATCGTCGTCGCCCAACGCACCCGCGAGAACGCCCTGTTGCGCGCCCTGGGCGCCTCCCGCCGCCAGGTCACCGCCTCGTCCCTGGTCGAGGCGAGCGTGGTCGCGGTGACCGCGTCGGCCGCCGGCCTCGCGGGCGGCATCGGGATCGCTGCCGGGCTGCAGGCGCTGTTCCCGGCCATCGGGTTTCCCTTCCCCCAGGGCGACTTGGTGATCAGCGGCCTGTCCATGCTGCTGCCGCTCGCGGTCGGCATCGTGGTCTGCCTCGGCTCCGCGCTGCTGCCCGCCGTACGAGCCGGACGCACCGCGCCGCTGGCCGCCCTGCGCGAGACGGCCGTCGACCGGTCCGGAGCCTCACGGGGGCGGGCGATCGCGGGTGCGGCGCTGGCCGTACTGGCGGTGGGCGCCACCCTGACCGGCGTACTGGTGAGCCAGTCGCTGTGGCTCGCGGGCCTCGGTGCCGTTCTCGCCCTCGCCGCCTTCGTGGTCCTCGGGCCCGTGGCGTCGTCGGCCGCCGTACGAGCCCTCGGCGCCCCCCTCGACACGCTGCGCGGTGTCACCGGCGGCCTGGCCCGGCGCAACGCGCTGCGCAACCCGAAGCGGACCGCCGCCACCGCGAGCGCCCTGATGATCGGCGTCGCCGTCGTCTCGCTGTTCACGGTCTTCGGCGCCTCGCTGAAGGCCACCATGGACCAGACGGTCTCGCGGTCCTTCGCGGGTGACGTCGCCGTCAGCACTCCGTCCTTCGGCGCGGGCGGCAGCGGGCTCAGCCCCAAGCTGGCTCCCGCGATCGCGCGGCAGCCGGCCGTCGAGTACGCGGTCGGCCTCGGCCGCGGGGTCGCCCAAGTCGACGGCAAGGGGCGGGCGCTGACCGTCACCGACCCGGTCACACTCGGCAAGGTGTTCGATCTCGGTGACGTACGCGGCTCCCTCGACCACCTGGGCACCGACGGCATCGCGCTCACCCGGAAAGAGGCCGACACACAGCACCTCACGACCGGTGACACCGCCCGGCTCACCTTCACCGACGGCAAACGGGAGAACTTCACGGTCCGCGCGGTCTACGGCCGCTCCGAACTCGCCGGCGACTACGTCATCACCCGCGCCGCCTGGGCCCCGCACCGCACCCAGGACTCCGACTCGCTCGTCGCCGTCACCTTCAAGAGCGGTGTCAGTGCGGCCGACGGCAAGGCGGCGGTCAAGAAGGTCGCCGCGCAGTACGGCAATCCCGAGGTGCAGACCCGCGACGAGTACGCGCAGTCCTCGGCCGGCGGCATCGACATGATGCTGACCCTGGTCTACGCGCTGCTCGCACTCGCGGTGCTCATCGCCCTGCTCGGCATCGCCAACACGCTCACCCTCGCGATCCACGAGCGCACCCGTGAACTCGGTCTGCTGCGGGCGGTCGGGCAGACCCGGGCGCAGCTGCGCGCCATGGTCCGCTGGGAGTCGGTTCTCGTCGCCGCCTTCGGAACGGCGGGCGGGCTCGCCCTCGGTGCCTTCCTGGGCTGGGTGCTCGTCGAGGCCTCCGACGGCGCGTCGGACAGCGCCTTCGCCTTCGCGATCCCGCCCGTGCGGCTCGTCGTGGTGGCGCTCGTGGGCCTCGCGGCGGGAGCCCTCGCGGGACTGCGCCCGGCCCGGCGGGCAGCACGACTGGACGTGCTGCGCGCCATCGCCACCGAATGACGTACGAGACGGGGGTCACCGCCCGGTCAGCCGGCAACGGCGGACCGGGCGGGAGCGTGTTCGGGCCGGCGTTCGTCGAGGGGGTCGAGCGGGTCGACGGCGTGTCGGCGCGTGGTCTCGCGAGTCGGTTCGTACGGCGGAAGCACGGGCTCCGCCACCGCGGGCGAGGTCGTCGGCAGGGTGAACCACACGACCTTGCCCGACTCGCCGTCCGGACGCACGCCCCAGCTCTCGCTCACCGCGGCGATCATCGCGAGACCGCGTCCGCAGGTGGCCGTGGGGTCCACGTCCTGCACCTCGGGCAGGCGGGGGTCGTGGTCGTGCACCGAGACCGTGAGCCGGTCGAGCAGCAGCTCGATCTCCACGGTGCACACCTTGTCCGGCTGGGCGTGCCGGTGGACGTTGGTCAGCAGCTCGGTCACTCCGAGCGCGGCCCGGTCTATCAAGGGGTCCTGATGCCAGTAGCGCAACTGCGCAGAAAGGATTCTGCGGACCTGGCCGATCCGCGACGGCAGGGCTTGGAGCTCCACCGTGCAATGCCTGCTTGGCTGGCTGATCACGGCTGCGACTCCCCGAATTGAGGTCCGGAAGAAGACGGAGATCGGATCCAGCAGAGTGGCTGAGTGGAACGGCCGCCTGCTGTGGTGACCGGCGGGCTGGTTCGTAGCGTTATCGCCGGTAAACCCAGAGTGATGATGTGAGAACAGCGTGACTCAGGGGGTGCGGTCCTGCAACTCGCGGCGCGGTCCGCTCCGGCCCGAGCCGTCGCGGGGCGGGGGTCTTGCCTGAGCGGCGGCGTCCGGCGGCCCGGGGTTCATCGTTCACCGCCGCGGGCCGTGGGCGGATCGCTCACGCGCCGGCCGTCACCCACCGCGAGCGGGGGTCGCCGTGTCGAGGGCGCCGATCCGGGATCGGGTTCCTCTCGGCCGCGGCCGACCGAGGCCCTCGGTATCGCCCTTGGCGGGACGCGCCCCGGAGTCTCCACCTCGGACCGCGCCCGGCCACAAGCCCGCCAGGGCTTGGTCACCGACCGCCGTCGAGTGCGAGCGGGTGGCTCCCACGCCGGGTTCCACGTCGGGTTTCGTCGGACGTGAGTTCGGGGTGTGCCTTCGGTTCTCGTCGACCGAGGGGTCGCGAGCGTGGGGCTCCCGGTCCGGGGATCGTCGGCTGCGAGCCCAGAGGCTGCCGGACGGCCGTGGTCGGCTGTGGTGCGGGCGTTCGTGCCGGACGCCGACGGTGGGACGTCCGAGGCTTGCCCGGCCGCCGTCGCCGGTTGCGGGCCGGGTCTGCTCGGGCAGGCGACCGGGGGGTGCGGGCCCGGGTCCCGCGCGCCGACCGCCGCGGGTCGCGAGCGTCGCTGGTCGTGCGCTCGGGGGTGCCCTGTAGGCGGCCGTTGGCCGGGTGCCGAAGGCTTGCGCGCAGGGCATCGCCGGTCGCGAGTCGTGGGTGCCTGTGTCGGCCCTTGCCGGTGGCGAACCGAAGGCTCCCGTGTCGGTTGCCGCGCGGCCGACTCAGCCGTTGCGCCCCGCCGCCCTGCGAACCGCCTCAATGAACCGGCGCGCCGAGGGCGGCCCGGGCTTGCCCGGCGCGGGGTCGTGCTCGCCGAGCGTGAGTGAATAGCGGGTGCCGTTGACGTCGGCCAACGCCCGGTCCTCGGGCGCGAACCACGGCTTCGACGCCCGCACCGCCTGCACCGGCGCACTGTCGATCTCGCTGCCGTAACTCGTCAGCAACTCCAGCCTGCCGTCGCTGATCCGAACCTGTCCGGCCCGGGTGAGCGACCGCAGCCTCTTCCCGATCCGCACGCCCGTGGCCGTGAACTCCGGCTCCGCCATGATGCTCCGCCCCCTTGTGCGCGTCGGCTGTGCTCTGTCCCGCATCGCTCTGTCCCGCGTCGCTCCGTTCCGCGCCCCTGCCCCGGATCCCGCGCGGGTCGAGCTCCGGTGTGCGCGACCGCTCCGGGGTGTCATCCCGCGCGGCGCGGTCGGACGCGGGCCGCGTCCCCTGCGGTGCAGTCTGCCCGCAGGCAGCGGCGAGCACCAGTGCGCACGACGAGGTGACGGCGGGGACGGGAGCACTCGCCCGGGTGCGCCCCCGTCGCTTCGGACACCCCTGCTCCAGGGGTGCCTTTGAGGTGCTCAAAGGAGTGTTTATGCAGGTGAGAAGCGTGCGCAAGGTGTTTATGATCGAGGCGTCCGACCATCTGAACCGGCGTCGGCGCGATGCGTAAGGAGCCCCGCCGTGAGCACCCCTCAGCAGATCCGGACCGGCGAAACCCTCGACGTCGACCACAGCGACGCGCGGTACCGGACCTGGCTCAAAGAAGCCGTCCGCAAGGTCCAGGCCGACGCGAACCGCTCGGCGGACACCCACCTGCTGCGCTTCCCGCTGCCCGAGGCGTGGGGTATCGATCTCTACCTCAAGGACGAGTCGACCCACCCCACCGGCAGCCTCAAGCACCGCCTTGCCCGCTCACTCTTCCTGTACGGGCTCTGCAATGGCTGGATCCGGCCGGGCCGACCGGTGATCGAGGCGTCCAGCGGCTCGACCGCGGTCTCCGAGGCGTACTTCGCGAAGCTGATCGGCGTGCCCTTCATCGCGGTCATGCCGCGCACCACCAGCGCCGAGAAGTGCCGTCTGATCGAGTTCCACGGCGGGCAGTGCCACTTCGTGGACGACTCCCGCAGGATGTACGAGGAGTCCGCCGCCCTCGCGGTCGAGACCGGCGGCCACTACATGGACCAGTTCACCTACGCGGAACGGGCCACGGACTGGCGCGGCAACAACAACATCGCCGAATCCATCTTCCGCCAGCTGGAGTTGGAGCGTTTCCCGGAGCCCGCGTGGATCGTCGCCACGGCTGGCACCGGCGGCACCTCGGCGACCCTCGCGCGCTACGTCCACTACATGCAGGCCGACACCCGCATCTGCGTCGCCGACCCGGAGAACTCGTGTTTCTTCGAGGGCTGGACCACCGGCGATCCGGACGTCACCTGCGACTGCGGCTCACGTATCGAGGGCATCGGCAGGCCCCGTATGGAGCCGAGCTTCGTGCCGGGCGCGATCGACCGGATGATGAAGGTGCCGGACGCCGCGAGCGTGGCGGCCGTACGGGCACTGGAACAGGCCATCGGCCGCAAGGCGGGCGGCTCGACCGGCACCGGGCTGTGGAGCGCGCTGAAGATCGTCGCCGAGATGGTGACCGAGGGGCGCAAGGGGAGCGTGGTGACGCTGCTCTGCGACCCGGGGGACCGCTATCTCGACAAGTACTACTCGGACGCGTGGCTGGCCGAACAGGGGCTGGACATCGCCCCCTACACCGCGGCGATCGCGGCGCTGCTCCAGACGGGCGTCTGGCCGGACTGATCGTTGGGACGCGGTTCACGGGGTGCGTCCACGGGTGGACCTAGGGCCTGTCGTTTGGATCAGGCCTGGGCCACTGATCAAGCCCCGTCGCCTGAAACGACCCAATCCAAACGACAGGCCCTTAGGCCCTGGCGTCACATTCCCGTCTGCCCCGCGACGCCATGCACGCCCTCTCGCCGCACCGGGCACAGACCCAAGTACATCCAGTACGAGGGCCTGTGCCCGGCACGCCGAGAGCACGTTCCCCCAAGCTCTCGACTCCGCTCGAGCAGGGGGGACCCCCATGACGCCGCAGGGCCCGCCCTCCGGGCGGACGACGGGAATGTGACGACAGGACCTAGCCGTCACGCGTGTGTCGACGTCAGCCGTCGGTCCAGCGCCGTCACCGCCTGGCGGAACGCGCGGCCAAGACCCGCCCGGCCCAGCTTCAGGGCCAGCCGGAACGGGGCCGCGCCGTCGGCGGCGAAGGTCCACTGGACGCGGGTGCCCTGCCCGGCCGGAGTCAGCCGCCACTCCTCGAGCAGGGCCCGGGGTCCGGGCGCGTTCGTGACGTCCACCCGGTACGCGTACACCTCGGGGGCCTCGGCCGCGAGGACCGTCTCCTGGAAGCGCGTACCGCCCCGGAGCCGGACCTCCCGCCCGGCGCCGTCCCCGGTCGGCCGGGCGAGCGTCACCGCCGAGAACCACTCGCTCCAGCCGGGCACGTCCTCGGCCAGCGCGCGGAAGACCACCTCGGGAGGGGCCGCCACCTCGCGGGCGAACACCAGACGCAGGGGAGCGGTCTCGGCGAAGTCGAGTTCCACCGGGCGCAGACGGCGTGCCATGGACGAAACCCCCACCTGGGATCGGAGCCGCGGGCAGCGTCACCTTAGCTGGCGGACCGTCAGATGTCTGTACCGTCCTCGGGCTCTCCGGCCACTACCAGGCGCCGCAGGTGCTCGGAGACCTCCGCCCGCGCCCCGGCCGGCAGCCCGGCGTCGGTGACCAGCGTGTCGACCTGGTCCAGCGCGGCGAACGAACTCAGCCCCACCGTGCCCCACTTGGTGTGGTCGGCGACCACGACGACCCGCCGTGCGGACTGCACCAGCCGCCGGTTGGTCTCGGCCTCCGCCAGGTTCGGCGTCGACAGGCCCGCCTCGACCGATATCCCGTGCACCCCGAGGAACAGCACGTCGAAGTGGAGCGCCGCGATGGCCTGGTCGGCCACGGGGCCGACCAGCGAGTCGGACGGGGTGCGCACCCCGCCCGTCAGCACGACCGTGGCCGCGCCCTGCCGCTGGCCGGAGAGGCGCTGCGCCGAGTGGAAGACATCGGCGACCCGCACCGAGTTGGTGACCACGGTCAGGTCCGGCACGTCAAGGAGCTGATGGGCCAGCGCGTACGTCGTCGTACCGCCCGAGAGCGCGATCGCCGTGCCCGGCGCGACCAACTCGGCGGCGGCCCGCGCGATGTCCTCCTTGGCGGTCAGCTCCAAACCCGACTTGGCTTCGAAACCCGGCTCGTGCGTACTCGCCTCGACCAGCGGCACCGCGCCGCCGTGCACCTTCTCCACCACGCCCTGGCGGGCGAGCGCGTCGAGGTCACGACGGACCGTCATGTCGGAGACGCCGAGCTTGCGGGTCAGCTCGTTCACCCGGACGCCGCCCCGGCGCCGTACCTCGTCGAGAATCAGGGCACGACGCTGCTCCGCGAGAAGGTTCTGATTCTCACTCACGTCCGCTCCGATCCTCGCGCCACAAGCTGCCCGCCACTCCGTCCGAACCCACTCCCACGTGGACATTCTCCTTGTCCTAGGCCTGGAGGACGACCCATCCTCGCACGGGCCACCGACACGTGCGCCACTCCCCGCAAGGACACCGCGTCCCGCCCGTCGCGTCACTGTCACACGTATCGGGGAGATTCCGTGACCACAGGTGCGCGCGCACCCCTGAACGGAGATCCTTGTGCCTGCACATGACACATGCCAGACGCGCGCACGGGGGAAGTGCAGAAAAGTGGAACGTGCACGGGAACACGCCTCGGCGGGAGAGCTCAGCGGCCCCGCACAGCGGCCCGAAGCGGCCGATACCGCCCTCGAACTCCTGGTCCACGGAGTCGGCGGCACCACGCCCGAGGAGATGCTGGACGATCCGCGGACGGTCCGGATCAGCGGCGACGACACCGCGGCCGTGTACCGGCGCGTCGCCGACGCCGACGCCGAGCGGCGCCCCGAGGACTACCGGGGCAAGCCGGTCCCCGAGGCCTATGTGTGGTGCAACCTCACCTCCGGCAACGGCACCCGGGCCCTGTGGCTGTTGCTGCTGCCCTTCATGGTCGTCAACCTCGCGCACTGGATGCGTCCCGCCACCCGCGGCCGCACCCGGACGGTCCGCCTGTACGGCCTGCTCGTCCGGCTCGCCGGGCTCACCCTCACCGTGCTGCTGGTCGCCGCGGCCTGCGAGGTCGCCCTCGACCTGACCGCCTGGCAGTGCGCGGGCACCCGCGCGTGTGCCGAGGCGCACTCCTGGCTGGGCTTCCTCTCCCCGGACCTGTCCGACAACGGCTGGTGGAGCCGGCCCGGCCGCCGCCTCGCCCTGGCGGGCCTGGTGCCCGCGGGCCTCACCTGCCTGCTCTGGTACCTCTCGCACCGCACCTGGAGCGCGTACGAGTCCCAGCAGCCCGTGTCTCGCAGGCCCGAGCCCGCCGAGGAGACCGGCCGCACCGGGCTCGGCAGGCCCGGCTTCTGGTACGGGCGCCGTCTGGTGGCCCGGCTGCGCGCCGCGCACACCGCGGCGGGACTCCTCACCGTCGCCGCCGCCGTCGGCGGCCCCGCGGCCCGCTTCGACCGGGAGACCGGGGGACCCGCCGTGCTCGGGATCCTCGGTCTGCTGCTGTACGCATCACTCGTCGTGGGCGCCGTCGTGGTGCTGTGGGTGGTCTGTCGGCGCGGGCGCAGCGAACACCGGCTGGACCAGGAACTGGACGCCACCCTGGTGCGTCTGCTGCCGCTGGGCTCGATCGTCCTGTTCGCCCTGACCCTGCTGTACGCCGGATGGTCACGGCCCGGCTGGCACTCGACGGGGCGGCTGCCGGGCGACGCGACCTTCGGAGGCCTCGCCCTCGCCCAAGGGGTGCTCGTCATCGCGCTCGGCGTGGTGGCCCGCGTTCTGTACCGCACCCGGCCCGACCCGCGCACCGCCCTGTGTGGTCTGGCCGGACCCGCCGTCGCGATGCTGGCCTGCGCCCTGGGCGGCGTGATGTCCGGCGGAGTCGCCCAGCGCGTCGCCGACTGGCTGGACGGCACGCGCGGCTCGCTGCCCGGCCCGCCCGTCCTGCTGACCTGGCAGGCGTCCGTGATCCCGCCAACGCTCCTCGTCCTCCTCGGCCTGTGCGGCCGACTGGCCCTGCGCACCTGGCGGCTGCGCGGCATCGAGGCGCGCGAGGTGGAACTCGACTACCGGGGCGAGGCCAAGGACGCCACCCGCACCGGCCGTATCGCGAGCACACGCGCGATGGCCGCCCTCACCGACCGAGCGCCCCTCATGGTCGGCGTGATCTCGTTCGTGACCCTGCTCCTCGGCGCCGGAGCCCTCGTGGGCGTCCTGGCCACCGGTGACGCCCCGGCGGAGGCCGCGCGAGGGTCGTACGTCTTCGTCCGAGGCGCCGCCGAAACCGCGCAGGCGCTCGGGTCCTGGCTGATCGGCCTCGGCTTCGTACTTCTCGTCACCTCGGGGCGGCGCGCCTACAAGGACCCGGCGGCCCGCCGCACCATCGGCATCCTCTGGGACGTCGGCACCTTCTGGCCGCGCGCCGCCCACCCCTTCGCGCCGCCCTGCTACGCCGAGCGTGCCGTGCCCGACCTGACGTGGCGCATGGTCACCTGGACCCGCGCCACCGGCGGGCGTCTGGTGCTCTCCGGGCACTCCCAGGGCAGTGTGCTGGCCGCCGCCGCGGCCTGGCAGCTGAAACCCTCCGTACGCAGGCGGGTCGCACTGCTCACCTACGGCTCACCCCTGGAACGGCTCTACGGGCGCTGGTTCCCGGCCCACTTCGGCCCGGCCGCCCTCACCTCCCTGCACCGGGAGGTCGACTGCTGGCGCAACCTGTACCGCCTCACCGACCCCATCGGCGGCCCCGTACGGCTGCCCGGCGACTGCGGCCCCCAGGTCGACCGCGCGCCCCTGAGGGACCCGCTCGCCTACGGACGCACCCAGGAGCATCCGCTGCCCGCGCCGATCCTCGGGCACGGGGACTACCAGGCGGACCCGGCCTTCGCCGAGGAACGCGAACGGCTGCTGGCGCGGCTGCGGCCGGAGGCGGTACCGGGCCCCCGCCCGGACGGCGACGCCACGACCTGAGGGCGACCACCCGTCCAGGGGCGAGGCTCAGGGCAGCTCCGGCAGGTCCTCCGGGTAGAGCAGCGTGAGGTCGTCCGTGCTCGGCTCCTCGAGCTGGGCGACCCGCCCCGCGTGCCGCTCGACCATCGCCTCGAAGGTCTGCCGCGCGGTGCGGCCGTTGCCGAACGCCGGGCCCTTGGGGATGGCCGTGAAGTACTTCAGCAGCGCCTCGGGCGCGCCGGGCGCCAGGCTGTACTCGTGCTCCTCGGCCTGCTGTTCCACGATCCGCAGCAGTTCCTCGGGGAGGTAGTCGCTGAAGGTGATGGTCCGTGAGAAGCGGGACGCCACACCGGGATTGACGCTGAGGAAGCGCTCCATCTCGGCCGTGTAGCCCGCGACGATCACGACGACCGCGTCCCGGTGGTCCTCCATCAGCTTCACGAGCGTGTCGATGGCCTCACGGCCGAAGTCGCGGCCAGAGTCCTCCGGCGACAGCGCGTACGCCTCGTCGATGAACAGGACACCGCCGCGCGCCCGGTCGAACGCCTCCTGGGTGCGGATCGCCGTGGAGCCGATGTGCTCGCCCACCAGGTCGACGCGGGACACCTCGACCAGGTGCCCCTGCTCCAGGACACCGAGCGAGGCCAGGATCTCGCCGTACAGCCGGGCGACCGTCGTCTTGCCGGTGCCGGGGGAGCCGGTGAAGACCAGGTGGCGGCGGGCGGAGGCCGCCTTGAGGCCCGCCTGCTGTCTGCGGCGGCCCACCTCGATCATGTCGGTGAGGGCGCGCACCTCGCGCTTGACGCTGTCCAGGCCCACCAGCCCGTCGAGTTCCCCGAGGACGACCTTCGATGTACGGGCCGGTTGCGTGGGCTCGGCCGAGGCGGTGACGAGCGGTTCCTGCTCGGTGGTGCGCTGGCCCGGGATCGCGCCGAGCAGGCTCGTGGACGGGTTGGACGTCTGTACAGCCGTCTCGTGCGCCGGGGGGCGCACTCCGGCGCTCTCGTCGCTCGTGCAGTCCTCGACGATCGGGCCGCCGCCCGGTGTGTTGCCGCCGTCGGCGAACTCGTAACCCCCGCGTGCGCAGCGCTCCGTACGGCACTTCTTCAGCGTCGCCCGACAGCCGTCGATGACATGGAAGCCGTAGCCCCCGCTGCCCGTCACCCGGCAGTTGTGGAAGCTGCCGCGGCCACCCGCCGACACGTAGAAACCGGCCTCCGCGGGGGAGTCGACCGTGCAGCGCTCGATGGTGGGGTCGGCGCCCTTGGTGACGATCACGCCGGTCTGGGTGCCGTCCACGGTGCAGCCGGACAGGGTGCCGCCGCTTCCGTGGTCACGGAACCAGGCGCCCGTCGCCGCGTCGCGGATGCGGCAGTCGTCGAGCTGCGCGGTCGCGCCGTCGCTCACCGAGACGGCGGTGTTGCGCACTTGGAAGAGGTCGCTGTCGACGACGTCCACGCGTGAACCGCGGTCGAGGACGAACAGGGCGTCGGGCACGTCGTGCACCCGGCAGGACTCGAGCACCGCGGTCGCGCCGTCGCTGACCCACACCGCGGGGTAGTCGCCCGTGCTGTCGAAGATCTCGCACTGGTTGGCGTCCACGCGTGTGCCCGGGTCCCAGACCGACAGGCCGTTGCGCCCGAACTGCCGGACGGTGGTGCGGGTCAGGGTGAGGACCGAGCGGGAACGCAGGTCCACCGCGTTCTCCGGGATGTCGTGGATGCGGCAGTCGGCGAGCGTGAGTACGGCGTCCGTGTCCAGGGTGACGCCGTCCGACGTCGTGCGGTGCACATCGCAGTCGGTGAGATGGGCCGCGGCGCGCGCGGTGATCTGCACACCGGAGCCCTTGACCTCGTACACCTCGCAGCCGACCGCCTCCAGCGAGGAGTTCTCGCCGGTCACCGACAGGCCCGCGCCGGAGGCGTGGTGCACCCGGCAGCGCTCCAGACGGGGATGCGCGCCACCGCGGACCGCGATGCCGGACTGTCCGGCCGCGACGACCTCGCACTCCTCGAACACGCCACCGCCGCCGTCGAGTACGGCGATGCCGATGCCGGCCGGATTGTCGACCGTGCAGCGCCGCACGGTCGGACGGGCGCCGCCGCGCACCTCGATGCCGGCTGCGGAGCGCGTGACGATCCGCACGTCGAGGAGCTCCGGGGTGCCCTCCTCGACGAGCAGCGCGGGCGCCGCCGAGTCCTGGCCCTCCACGTGCAGGTCCTGGACCACGGCTGAGGCGCGCACGGTCAGCGGCACACCGTCCACCGGCGCGATGCGCACGGAGCCGGGGGAGCCCTCCGGGCCGCGCAGCGTCACCGCGCGCTGGACCACGAGATTCTCCCGGTAGGTGCCGGGTGCGACGGTGAGCACGTCCCCGTCGGCCGCGGCCTCCAGGGCGGCGGCCAGCGATGCGTACTCTCCTGTGCGGCGCCGCCACCGCGAGGTGCCGGTGTGCGTCACCTGGACCGTGCCCTGTGCCATGGCGCTGTTGTGCCCCCACCTCGTCGTACGCGGGTCCTGCGAGGCCGTGCTGAAACCCCGTCGCGATCAAGAACAGCTTCTCACGACGGCGCCGAGCGATTCGGTCGGTCCACCGTAGCGTGCGCGGGCACGGTGGGTTGACCGGAGCCGTAAGGCGGTCAGCTGCCGGTGCCCGTCCTGCCCCAGTCCGGACCTGCCCTGTCCCATGCCTGATCCCAACGGGCGTACCGGCGAAGGGTCATGCGCCACACGATCAGACGTCTGCCGCTGTCGAGGAGCCCGGCGGTGAGGAGGGCCGCGCCGATGCCGGCCAGCACGGCGTGCGTCGTCGCGGTGGCCGAATCCAGCGGGCGGGCGACCATGTCACCGTGCTCGTCGGTCCAGAGCGTGAAGTGCTCGCCCTTGTGCGGTGATTTGAGGGCGGCTATCACCTTGCCGTGATGCGCCGTGCCGTCCGGAGCGGTCCAGTCGGCGAGCACACGGCTGTGCGGATCCTGCGCCGACGAGGCCTCGGGATCGGGGTCCAGCGGGGCTCGGTCCGCCTTGCCGACCACGGTGGCCGTCACCTCGTGGCGGGCCAGGTGCTGGTCCCGGACGGCCTGTTGGAGGGCGTCCTGCGCCGTCGCTCCGGTGAGGGCGCCGAGCAGGGGCGCGAGGGCGAGGATCAGCAGGACGGCCAGCAGGGCCAGCCACGCCTCGACCAGATCGGTCGTGCG
This sequence comes from Streptomyces sp. NPDC058086, assembly GCF_042885015.1. NCBI lineage: Bacteria > Bacillati > Actinomycetota > Actinomycetes > Kitasatosporales > Streptomycetaceae > Streptomyces > Streptomyces sp. NPDC058086. The sequence continues at coordinate 90,189 of NZ_JBHVST010000005.1, forward strand.
GCGCAGCGGATTGTGCCGCCAACGCCAGAGTCCGCCGATAGCTCGCACCGTCCCGCACCCCCTTTCGCCTCCGTGATAACCCCCGGCGGAGCCGTTCATATGAGAGCCCCGGGAAAGAGAGAGCGAAATCACCCTTCCCACGGGTCTTTCGTGAACTTCTCACGCAGTCTCAACGACCGTGCCCGGGGCCCGGGTTCCCTGCGGGCGGGTCATTCGAGGACCGTGACCGGATCGCCGATCCGCACCGTGCCGGGGGACTCCGGCACCAGGTTCTGTCCGAAGACGAGCTGGGAGCCGAAGCGACGGTGGCGTCCGAGCGTGCGCAGCGGCTCCTTGCCGCGCCGGGCGGTGTCCTGGTCGGTGGTGGTCACGACGCAGCGGCCGCACATCTTGGGCACGCGGAAGCCGACCTCGCCGATGACGATCCGCCGCCAGCCGTCCTCGGCCCATGCCGTCGTGCCCGCCACCACCACGTTCGGCCGGAAACGGTTCATCGGCAGGGGGCCTTCGTCTGCGTGGTCGCCCTGTGCGATCAAAGAGTTGAGCGCGTCCAGCGAGGCGAGGGTGGTGACCAGCAGGGGGTAGCCGTCGGCGAAGCTGACGGTCTCGCCCGGACGTGCGTAGTCCGGGTCCACCGGCCTGCGCGTGGCGGGATCGTCCATGTGGAGGAGACGCACCTCGGTCCCCAGATAGTCACTGCACCAGGCGTGCGCGCCCGCGTCGGCGAGGACCGCCTCCACCTTGTCGCCGAAGAGGTCCAGCGACGTCGTGCCGACCGGCCGGGGCACGAGGACGGTCAGTGGCTCACGGCCGGGCGCGGACAGACGTACGCCGCCGCCGGGCAGCAGCTCGGCGGCGGCCAGTGCCAGCCGTGGTTGCTGACGCTGGGTGACGACCTTTCCCCCGTCGTCGATCAGTACCCAGCGTCGGTCTCCGGCCAGCCCCCAGGGCTCCACGACGGCCTCCCGGAGCGAGAGAGCCCGGAAGGCCTTGACCGGATGGACATGGATCGAGTGCAGCTCCGCATTCCCCATGACTCCATCGTGCCAGCGGGCACCGACATTCCGGTCCGAATGCCGTGGTGCCCGCGTACCTCGGCCCCTCAGTACCCGCGGTACTGCTGGTTGTTGTACGGGTCCTGGTACGGAGCCGGGGCGGGGCGGGGAGCCGCGGGGCGCATGGCCTCGTAGCCGGTGCCGGCCGCCATCGGGCGCTGCGGCTGCTGCTGGGGTCCCGGGTAGCCGCGCGGGGCGCCGGCCTGCTGCGGGATGTACGGCGCCGGGGCCTGCTGCAGCGGTGCGGGCTGTTGGGCCTGCGGGTAGCCGCCGTACATGGGGGCGTGCTGCGAGGGTCCGGCGGGCAGGGCGGGAAGTGCCGAGGGGAGCGCGGGAAGGTAGCTGCTGCCCGTGTCGTAGGCGGCGGGAACCCGGATCGGGGCGATCTGGGGAGTGCCCCGCTCGGCGACCAGGGAGTCGTAGATCGGGGTGTCCGGGAAGGACGGCGCGGAGTAGTAACCGCCGCCATAGGTGGAGCGGGGGGAGGTCATGGCACATAAGTTAAGCCCACGATGTGCTGGTTGGGGAGACCGATAAGAGGGTTGTTTTTCGTGTCGGCAGTGACGTGGGATCCCCAATGCGAGCGAACTCGGCAAAAAAGGGCGCCAAACCGGGTTCAGATCGCGTAAAGGCCGAGTTCCGAGGGGGTTACCGGTGGTTGGCCAGCAGTCTTCGAAGCCCCCTCGTGCGATCTTCCGGGGCACCTCACAGGAGTTCTCCGCCCTGGGGGAATAGGTTGGTCGGGAAAAGGCCCGAGGGACGGCCCGAGGCGCGGCCTGGCGCGGTGACACGTGATGGGGGCGGACATGACAATGCCTAAAGGTTCGAATGTTCCTGTGCCGACGCGTGCGTTGCGCGTCGAAATGGGGTGGCGTTCGGGGCCCGGGGTCCCCGACGCGGATGCTTCCGCGCTGTTGCTGGTCTCCGGAAGAGTCCGCTCCGACGGCGACTTCGTGTTCTACAACCAGCCGGCACACCCCTCCGGCGCCGTGCGGCACGAGGGCAAGCGGGGCGACGGCGGTCAGGTGACCGACACCCTGTTCGTCGACCTCGCGCGCGTGGAGGGCGCGATCGAGACCGTGGTGCTGGCCGCCTCCGCGGACGGCGGCACCTTCGGGCAGGTGCCCGGTCTGTACATCCGCGTGCTCGACGCGGGGCAGGGCACGGAGATCGCGCGCTTCGACAGCAAGGACGCGACCGTCGAGACAGCCTTCGTGCTCGGCGAGTTCTACCGGCGGCAGGGTGCCTGGAAGTTCCGCGCGGTCGGACAGGGTTACGGCAGCGGACTGGAAGGGCTGGCGAAGGACTACGGAATCACGGTGGACGAGCCGCAGCACACGCCCCCGCCCCCGCCGCCCGCCACCGCGCGGATCGCCCCCGTACCCCGTGCCCCCGCATCGCCTGGGCCCGCATCCCCCGCCGCCATGCCGCCCGCGCCCGGTACACGTGTGGCCGGTCCGCCACCGGTCGGGCCGCCGGTGAACATGCCCCCGCCGGTCGCCCCGCCCGTCACCGCCCCGCCCGTCACCGTGTCGCCCCCCACCATGGATCCGCCGCCCGCCCGGCCCGGGGCCCCGGTCCGCCTCTCCAAGGTCACGCTCACCAAGGAGGCGCCCTCGGTCTCGCTGACCAAGCAGGGCGGCACGTCCGGCGCCATGCGTGTCAACCTCAACTGGCAGGTGCGCAAGCAGTTCTCGGGGTGGGGCAGCAAGCGGGGCCGGGCCGTCGCGGCGCACAGGGACCTCGACCTCGACCTCTGCGCCCTGTACGAGCTGTCCGACGGCCGCAAGGGGGTCGTCCAGGCACTCGGCAACGCCTTCGGGGCGCTGCACCAGCCGCCGTACATCCACCTCGACGGCGACGACCGCACCGGTGCCGTGGCGAGCGGCGAGAACCTCACCGTCAACCTCGACCACAAGCAGAGTTTCCGGCGCATCCTCATCTTCGTGACCATCTACGAAGGGGCGCGTTCGTTCGCCGACCTGCACGCCACGGTCACCCTGCAACCGCTGAACGGTGCCCCCGTCGACTTCTCGCTCGACGAGTGCACAGTGCCTTCGACGGTCTGTGCCCTGGCCCTCATCACCAACAACGGCGGCGACCTGATCGTCCAGCGTGAAGCCCGCTACCTCGTCCCCGAGCGCGGCGTGAGCCCGCAGCGCACGGTGGACCGCGTCTACGGATGGGGCATGAACTGGACCCCCGGCAGGAAGTGACTCACAGGAAGTGACCCAGAGGAAATGACTCGCAGGAAATGACCGGTCAGCGCTCGTCGAGCGCGGTGTCCGGGCGCGCGTAGGTGCGGCCCTTCCAGGCCGCGCCGCGCCCCCTGTAGTGCTGCACCGCTGAATCGACCGTCATGAGGAGGTACAGGAACGCGGTCGCCGGCAGGGACGCGGCGAGCCACAGGGGCTGCCGGTAGTAGCGCAGCATCGGCAGATACGTCGCCGTCATCAGCAGCCACGCGAGCCCTCCGACCGCCGCGATCACCGTGTGCCCGGAGAAGAGACCTGTGAAGAGGGCGACCGGCGGTACCAGGTACACCACGGCGAGGCCGAGGACCGTACCGAGGAGCAGCAGCGGGTTGTGCCGCAGCTGGGCGTAGGCGCTGCGCGAGACCATGCGCCACAGGTCGTGCAGCCGGGGATAGGGACGCACGCTGTCGACCCGCTCGGCCAGCCCCAGCCAGATGTGGCCCCCGCTCCCCTTGACCGCCCTCGCGAGCGCCACATCGTCGATGACGGCGTGCCGGATGGCGTCCGGAATCCGCGCCCGCTCCGTGGCGTCCGCGCGCAGCAGTACGCAGCCGCCCGCCGCGGCCGCCGTCCGCGAGCCCTTCACCGCGATCCACCGGAAGGGATACAGCTGTGCGAAGAAGTAGACGAAGGCGGGGACGACGAGCCGCTCCCACCCGCTCTCCACCCGCAGCCGGGCCATCTGCGAGACCAGGTCGAAGCCGCCGGTGCGCGCCGCGGCGACCAGCGTCCGCAGGCTGTCCGGCGCGTGCGCGATGTCCGCGTCAGTCAGCAGCAGGTATTCGGGGCCACGCGCGTGTGCCAGTCCGATGCCGTGACGCACGGCCCAGAGCTTGCCGGTCCAGCCCACGGGCGGTTCCCCGGGCGAGCCGACGGTGAGCGGCAGCCCGCCGTGCGTACGGGCCAGCTCGCGGGCCAGCTCCCCGGTGCCGTCCGAGCTGCCGTCGTCGACGAGGAAGACCTCGGCCCGCCCCGGATAGTCCTGGGCGAGAAGCGAGGGCAGGCTCTCGGGCAGCACGGCGGCCTCGTCGCGTGCCGGTACGACGATGCAGACGGACGGCCAGTCGTCCGGTTCCCGACGCGGGGGCAGCCGCAGATCCGTACGCCAGAAGAAGCCCTGGCCGAGCAGCAGCCACAGCCAGGCGGCCAGTGATCCCACGGTGATCCACACGACGGCACTCACCCGCCGCAGTCTGCCCCACCCCGGGGGTCGGCCGAGGCGGATCGTCTATGGTGACCGGGTGAAGATCGCGCTCATGGACTCCGGAATCGGACTGCTCGCTGCTGCCGCCGCGGTACGTCGACTGCGGCCCGACGCCGATCTCGTGCTCTCCTCGGACCCCAGCAGCATGCCCTGGGGACCACGTACGCCCGAGGACGTGACCGCCCGCGCCCTCGCCGTCGCCGAGGCCGCCGCGCGGCACCGTCCCGACGCCCTGATCGTCGCCTGCAACACCGCCTCCGTACGAGCCCTGCCGGCGCTGCGCGCCCGGCTGGAGCCGCAGGTGCCCGTCATCGGCACGGTCCCGGCGATCAAGCCGGCCGCGGCCGGTGGGGGACCCGTCGCGATCTGGGCCACGCCCGCCACCACCGGCAGCCCCTATCAGCGCGGACTCATCGGCGAGTTCGCGGACGGGGTGTCCGTGACCGAAGTGGCCTGCCCCGGGCTCGCCGACGCCGTGGAGCACGGTGACCAGGAGGGCATCGACGCCGCGATCGCCTCGGCGGCAGAGCGCACCCCCGGCGATGTAAGGGCCGTCGTCCTGGGCTGCACCCATTACGAGCTGGTCGCCGAGCGCATCCGTACGGCCGTGCAGCAGCCCGGCCTCCCGCCGCTCGTGCTGCATGGCTCCGCCGGGGCGGTCGCCGCGCAGGCACTGCGCAGGATCGGCGAGCTCCCGGACCCGGCGGCCCCTGCCGAGGGCTCCCTCACCGTGCTCCTCAACGGCAGCGAGGGCGGTCTGTCGGCGACCGCGCTGGCGTACGAGGAAGGCCGCCTTCTGCAGGCGGTCAGCCCCGCCCACTGAGCCTGTCGCCGGGCGGAGGCCTCCGAACGGCGACCGTCCGTCACCGCCCGAGCGCCCTGCGTGCGCCGCGCGCCCACCCGGAGCAGTGACCCTCCGCGACCCGGTGCCCGCGGTGCGGAACCTGAGTAGTCTCGTAAACATGAGGGACCATTCCCGCGGCGAAAACTTCTCGCACCCTGATGTCTGGACCGGGCGTGCGACCAATCGCGTCCAGTGGCTGCCCGCCATAGGCGGGGCCGCCTGCATCGCGCTGGGCGTCGAACTGGCCGTCGACTCGACGTGGACGTCGGGTGTCGCGGCGCTCGCCATGTCCGTCGTCGGGTGCATCGCGGCGGGACTGCTCATCATGTTCGGCACGCTCGCCTTCGTGCACGTCGCCGTGAAGGTCGACAAGGACTGCCTCGAGGTGCGCTGCGGCCACATCGGTCTGCCCCGCCGACGTATTCCGCTCTCGAGCGTCGTCGGCGCCGACTTCGCCCCCCGGGTCACCCCGCGGCAGTGGGGCGGCTGGGGCTACCGCTGGCGTCCCGACAAGGGCACCGCGGTCATCGTCCGGCGCGGCGAGGGCGTGGTGCTCCGGCTCGGCGACGGACACACGTTCACCATCACGGTGGACAACGCGGAGGCGATGGTCCGGATCATCCGGGACCGGCTGCGGCCGGCCACGCCCGGCGCGGTCATCTGACCGTCGCGCGGTTCACGGCTCCAGCCGGTTCCTCAGGGGTTGGTCTCCCGCGTTCAGGACGCTCTCCAGGTCCTCGTCGACCAGGGGCTGTGCCGAAGCGAGCCCCGCGAGCAGCCCCGCACCCGCCGTCACCGTGGTGAAGCTCAGCGCGTTGCCCAGCGAGGCGATCACGGCCAGCGCCGTGAGGGCCGCGCCCGCCGTCAGCGCGATCGTCGTGGACCGCGGCGAACGCCACAGTGAATAAAGGACCCAGCAGAAGACCGCGGCGAGCAGCGCGACGCCGACCAGACCCTGCTCGGCCGCCTGCTGCCACGGTGCCGAGTGGGGCTTGCCGTCGGGCAGCAGCGACTGCGTGACCGTCGGGCTGAGTTCCCCGTACCGCCCGGGCCCCACACCCAGGGCGGGATGGTGTCCGGCCAGGTGGAGCGCGTCGCGCCAGAGCAGGATCCGGTGCTCGGTGAGCTGCCCCTCCAGGGAGGCCGTCAGACCCTCCGGAAGCGCGTTCTCCGCGATCGCCCAGGTCGCGCCCGCCACCAGCGCCGCGGTGAGAGCGAGCCCCCCGAGTCCGAGGGCGCGGCGGCGCACGCGGTCGGCGGCGAGCGAGCACAGCAGTACTCCGGCGCCGGCGCCGCATCCCGTGGTCGAGCCGAGCATCGCCGCGTTCACCACGATCCCGACGGCGAGCAGACGCAGGGCGAGCCGCTGTGCCGGCCTGCGTGCCGCCCAGGCCGCGCAGCACGCCGCACCGGTGGACAGGGCGAGCAGCGCGGCCGTGGCGCCGCCGTGCCCGAGCGGCGCCGTGAGCTGCGGGCCCGGGGTGGTGTGCGCGGTGGTCAGCGCGAGGCCCAGTCCGGTGAGGGCCCCGGCACCCGGCGCCGCGACCGGCAGGAGAGCGCCGAGGATCCGGCCCGAGGCGTACCCCGCGGCCACGGCGAGCACGGCCAGGAGCACGCCCTCGGGCCGCCCGTCGTGCGCGGTCGCCGTGAACAGTGCCCACGCCGCGCAGGCCCCGAGCACGATCACTCCCGTGGCGTCCGAAACGTTTCGTCTCTCGCCTTCGGCCGCCGAACCGGCCGTGGACCTCATCCCCGTGGACCCCACCCCGTCGCCCCCCGACCCGTGCCGGACCCCGACCGCCACGGCCGCATCCGGCCGCACGTCAGAGGCTCGGGCACACCGTAACGGCTGTTGCGCCGGTTTGTGGATGAGTTGCGCAGGAACGGTGCATCAGGCGGGCATGCGACGGTCTGTGGAGCGGACGGACCACCCCCGGGCGCCGGGAGGTTCATGGTGCGGACCGTGCTGTCGGCGCCCAGGTCACGCGCCGTACACTCCCCGAGTGACCGCCACCGCAACTTCCGTAGACGAGCCGGATCAGCTCGAACCCCAGGCCGCGCCCGCATCGCGCGGGGCCAGACTGGCTCGGCGATACGCTCCGGCCGCCGCCGCCGCGCTCTGCGGAGTGCTGCTCTACGTCAGTTTCCCGCCGCGCACCGTCTCCTGGCTGGCCCTGCCGGCTTTCGCGGTCCTCGGTTGGCTTCTGCGCGGTCGCTCCTGGAAGGCGGGCCTCGGGCTCGGCTATCTGTTCGGCCTCGGCTTCCTGCTGCCGCTGCTCGTGTGGACCGGTGTCGAGGTCGGCCCCGGCCCTTGGCTGGCACTCGTCGCCGTAGAGGCGGTGTACGTGGCGTTCGTCGGCGCGGGCATCACCCTCGTCTCCCGGCTGCCCGGCTGGCCGTTGTGGGCGGCGGCGGTCTGGATCGCGGGTGAGGCGGCACGCGCGCGTGCGCCGTTCGGCGGCTTCCCCTGGGGCAAGGTCGCCTTCGGCCAGGCGGACGGCATCTTCCTTCCGCTGGCCGCGGTGGGCGGCACTCCGGTGCTCGGCTTCGCGGTCGTGCTCTGCGGCTTCGGGCTGTACGAGGTCGTGCGCCAGGTCGTCGAGGGCCGACGCACCGGTGCCGTACGCCGAGGGGCCGCCGCGGCGGCGCTGCTCAGCGTGGCCGTCCCCGTGGGCGGGGCGCTCGCCGCGCGGTCGCTGGTGAGCGACAAGGCCGAGAACGGCACGGCGACCGTCGCCGTCATCCAGGGCAATGTGCCGCGTGCGGGGCTCGACTTCAACTCCCAGCGGCGCGCCGTGCTCGACTACCACGCACGGGAGACCGAGCGGCTGGCCGCCGAGGTCAAGGCGGGCAAGGTCGCCCGGCCCGACTTCGTGCTGTGGCCGGAGAACTCCTCCGACGTCGACCCCTTCACCAGCGCCGACGCCCGCCTCGTGATCGACGACGCCGCAAAGGCCATCGGCGCGCCCATCTCGGTCGGCGGCGTCGTCGAGCGCGACGGCAAGCTCTACAACGAGCAGATCCTGTGGGACCCGGTCAAGGGCCCCCTCGACACGTACGACAAGCGACAGGTCCAGCCCTTCGGCGAGTACCTTCCGCTGCGTTCCCTGCTCGGCGCGATCAACAAGAACTGGACCTCGATGGTCCGCCAGGACTTCAGCCGGGGCCACAAGCCGGGCGTGTTCACCATGGACGGCTCCAAGGTCGGACTCGTCACCTGCTACGAGGCCGCCTTCGACTGGGCCGTGCGCAGCACTGTCACCGACGGCGCGCAGCTGATCTCGGTGCCGAGCAACAACGCGACCTTCGACCGCAGTGAGATGACCTACCAGCAGCTCGCCATGTCCCGCGTCCGCGCCGTCGAGCACAGCCGGACCGTCACGGTGCCGGTGACCAGCGGCGTCAGCGCCGTGATCATGCCGGACGGGAGGATCACCCAGCGGACCGGGATGTTCGTGGCGGACTCGCTGGTCCAGAAGGTGCCGCTGCGCTCCTCCGAGACCCCCGCCACGCGGCTCGGCATCCTGCCGGAGATGCTGCTGGTGGCGGTCGCGGTGGGCGGTCTCGGCTGGGCGGGTACGACGGTGGTCCGTGGGCGCCGGAACGGCGCCGTTCCGGGCGATCTTGCCTGACCTCGGCAGGGTGACGGAATCCGGCCGTTAGGGTCGGTCCATGGCTACCCCTGACTTCATCCGCACCATCCGGGCCTCGGCCGGCCACCAACTGCTCTGGCTCCCCGGAGTCAGCGCCATCGTCTTCGACGACGAGGGCAGAGTGCTCCTGGGCCGGCGCACCGACAACCGGAAGTGGTCGATCATCGGCGGCATTCCGGACCCGGGCGAGCAGCCCGCGGCCTGCGCCGTGCGGGAGGTCTTCGAGGAGACCAACGTGCACTGCGTCGTCGAGCGCGTGGTGCTGGTCCAGGCCCTGGAGCAGGTCACCTACGAGAACGGCGACACCTGCCAGTACATGGACACCACGTTCCGGTGCCGGGCCGTCGGCGGCGAGGCGAGGGTCAACGACGACGAGTCGCTGGACGTCGGCTGGTTCGCGGTCGACGCCCTGCCCGAGCTGAACGAGTTCGGGATGTTCCGGATCAAGCAGGCCCTGTCGGACGCGCCCACGTGGTTCGACCCCACGACCTGAGCGCGGCCGGACCGGGGAGCGGACGGCTCACAGCCGGATGACGACGAGCGCGGTGTCGTCGTCGGGGCCGCGCTGAGGCGCGGGGACGAGATCGGCGAGCACGGCGTCGGCGAGGGGCTCGGGGCCGAGCAGATGATGGTGTTCGACGCTGTGGGCGAGGCGGTCCAGACCGGCGTAGATGTCCTCGCCCCGGCGCTCGATCAGACCGTCGGTGTAGAGGACGAGGGTGCTGCCGGGACCGTAGCCCACTGTCGCCTCGCAGCGGGGAAGCGAGTCGTCGCCCGCTCCCAGGGGCGGGTCGGTGGCCGAGTCCAGCACCTCGACGGCGCCGTCGCCGTGGGCCAGCAGAGGCGGCGGGTGGCCGGCGCGGCTGTAGGTGACGGTGAGGGCGGCGTGGTCGATGACGGCCTGGACGGCGGTCGTCGCGAGCGCGCCCTCGACCGTCTGGGCGTGCGCCGCGAGAGTGGTGAGTGCGTCGGCGGGCCGCCCGGTGGCGCGGATCGCCGCGCTCAGGGCGCTGCGCAGCTGCCCCATGGTCCCGGCCGCCTCCAGACCGTGCCCCACCACGTCACCGACCGCCACGGCCAGCCGTCGCGCGTCGAGGTCGATCAGGTCGTACCAGTCGCCGCACACGTTGAGGAAGCTCGTCGCGGGCCGGTAACGCACCGCCACCCCGGGTCGGTCCGGCAGCATCGTACTCGGCAGCATGGCGCGCTGCAGCGTGACGGCGACCTCGTGCGCGCGGGCGTGGGCCTCGCGCAACTCCTCGTTGAGTTCCTGGAGTTCCAGGGAGCGGTTCAGCAGATCGGCGGTCATCGCGTCCTCGGCGGTGAGGGGCAGTTCGGGCAATTCCGGTGCGGCGCCGAGCGCCCGCCGTGCGAGTATCAGCGCGGTGACCTCCTCGACGCGGTGGACGATGAGTGAGACCCGGCCGTCGGCGTCGAGGAGAGGGACGTTGACGGGGCTCCAGTAACGCTCCTCGAACACGCCGGGCCGGTCGGGCACCTCCACGGAGTACTTCTGCAGGGCCATGGTGTCCGGCCCGCCGGTGGCCAGCACCCGCTCCAGCGAGGCGCGCAGCACCCGGGGACCACTGGCCCAAGGATCGGAGGGGTTGTCGGGAAACACGTCGAAGACGCACCGACCGAGCAACTCCGCGAGGCTCCGTCCGGAGACCCTCGCGAAGGTCCGATTGGCGTCGGCGACCACCATGTCGGGCGTGAGCAGCAGCACGGGACTGGGCAGGGCTTGGTAGACCTCCGCGTAGTCGATGTCGATGGCCCGGCCGCGTCTTTCGGCGGGCGCATCACTGTCACCCATGTCCCATGTCTACTCCGCCCCCTCGTCCGATGCGACACGGTGACCGTTTCCGGCCCGCCCGAGCGCATGGCCTGTGGCCGGGTTCTCTTGCCAGGCAATGTTCGGAAGGATGATGGAGGATGGATCGCAGAGCCCCCGACAGGGCCGTGCTCACCAAAGAACGAGCTGAGGACATGAACTGTTACGACTGCCTCGGCACCCCCGGTCCCGCGGTCGCCGTATGCATCCGCTGCGGCGCGGCGTTGTGTCGCACGCATGTGCACGAAAGTCACCCGCCGACCCAGGACATCACCGGAACCGGCCGGGCCACCCACGAGAAGCCGGCCCGCCACATCACCTGCGGCTCCTGCCGCGCGGCGGAGACGAGCTGAGTCCGCCGGCGCACCGGCCGCGACCCATGGTGTGAGCCGCGGCGTCCGTCCCACGCCCTGAACGTCACCTGAACAGTCACCGCCCCCAGGCATCCCGGTGGGCCGTTCCGCCCTCTTTCTGAGCGAACGGCGAGCACACCGGGAAGGCACGTCCATGGTCAGCACCACCGCAGCGATCCTCGCGTCGGCCCAGCGGACGGGCGGCCGCAGCCCGGTGGGGGGACCGGCCCATGCCAGACCCGCGCTGCTCGCGATCCTCGCGGTGGCGGCCCTGCTGTTCACCTGGGACATCCAGCACAGTGGCTACCACGCGTTCTACGCGCAGACCGCACGCAGCATGTCCGAGAGCTGGAAGGGCTTCCTGTTCGGCTCCTTCGACCCCGGCAACTCGATCACGATCGACAAACTGCCCGGCTTCCTGTGGCCCCAGGCGCTGTCCGCGCGGATCTTCGGATTCCATCCGTGGGCGCTCACCCTGCCGCAGGCCATCGAGGGCGTGCTCAGCGTCGCCGTCCTGTACCGCGCGGTGCGCCGCTGGGCCGGGGAGAGCGCGGGCCTGCTCGCGGCGGGCGCGTTCGCGCTCACTCCGGCGGTCGCGGGGCTCTTCCGCACGCAGGCCGAGGACCCCGCGTTCACCCTGCTCGTCCTGCTGGCCGCCGACGCCACGCTGCGCGCGGCCCGCGAGGCCCGGCTGCGCCCGCTGCTCGCGGCCGGGATATGGGTCGGCCTGGGCTTCCAGGCCAAGATGCTGGAGGCCTGGGCGGTACTCCCGGCGCTCGGCCTGCTGTACGTGGTCTCGGCACCGGCAGTGCTGCGCCGCCGCCTGGCCCACCTGGCCGCCGCCGGCGCGGTGTGCCTGGCGGTCTCGGCCTCGTGGGTGCTGCTGGTGACGCTGACCCCGGCCAAGGACCGTCCGTACGTGGACGGGACGACGAACAACTCGGCCATCAGCCAGGTCGTCGGATACAACTTCCTCACCCGCTTCTCCAGCCTCGGCATCGACGCCAAGGACACCGGAAGCGTGGCGGCGCAGACCATGGCGGGCACCGCCCCCGCGGAGCCCGGGCACGGACACGCCGCCACGCAGTGGGCCAAGATGGTCGGCCCGTCGCTGGCCTCGCAGGTCGGCTGGCTGTACCCGGCGGCCGCGCTCGCCGCGGTGTGCGGCCTGGTGTGGCTGCGCGGCAGGCCGCGTACGGACCCGCTGCGGGCGGGCTTCCTGCTCTGGGCGGTTTGGCTGGCCACGTACTTCCTGGTGTTCAGCGCCGGAGCGGTCGGCGGCCACACGTACTACATGGGTGTCGTGGCCGTACCGCTGGCGGCGCTCTTCGGCGCCGGGACGGTGCAGTTCTGGCGTGCCTGGCGCAAGGGGAGCGGGGCGCGGACGTGGGCGCTGCCCGTCGCCGTGGTGACCACGGTGGCCTGGTCGGCGGTGGTCGCGGGACAGTACCCGACGTTCCTGCCGTGGCTGGCCCCGGCCGCGATCATCCTCGCAGCGGGCGCGCTGGCGCTGCTGGCGCTGTCCCGTACCGATGGCGCCGAAGGGGCGCGACGGCGCATCGCCGTGCTGGGCCTCGGCCTGGCCGTCGCGGCCATGCTGGGGCCCTCCGCGGCCTGGGCCTCCTCGGTCCTGGACCCCGCGTACGGGCACTCCGGCATGGGCTCCGCCGGGCCGGTGTCCACGTGGCACCATCACAACGCGGGGCAGCGGACCTTCTCCGCACCGCCCGCCGCCCGGAACGCGGGTGGCAAAGCCCCCGAGTCCACCGACGGACTCGACGAGGACCAGCAGCGGCTGCTGGCCTACACCCGGGCCCACCAGGACGGAGCCACCTTCCTGTTCGCGACGACCAGTTGGCGGTCCGCCGCCGCGTACATCCTCTATGCGGGCGCCAAGGTGCTTCCCATGGGCGGATTCACCGGGGCCGCGCCCACGCCCACCGGAGCCCAGTTCCGTCACCTCGTCGCCACCGGCCGTCTGCGCTACGTCGTCCTCGGTGGCGCGGTGACCGTCCCCGGCCAGACCAACGCCCGCTGGGTGAGCGCCCATTGCGCACGCGTACCGCTCCCGACGTCACGCCTCTACCGCTGCTCACCCGGTTCTGCTGCCGTACTCCCTTGACGCGTTCCCGGCGTCAGTCGCGGCCGGTGCCCCGGTAGAGGTCCAGCTCGCCCTCCAGCTCGACGGCGAGGACGGTGGCGTACTCGTCGAGGTCGGCCGCGGCGGGCGCGTCGATCCAGGTCACGCCCGGGACGGCGTCGAGGCCGCCGGTGACGTGGTGGCCCAGTACGGTGCCGGTGCCCAGGACCGTGACGCGCCTGACCTCGTTGCGCAGGCCGCGCAGCGAGACGTTGTCACGGGGTGTGTCGAAGCAGATCAGGTACAGCGTGCGCCGGTCGGCGGAGAGGGTACTGGGACCGTAGTGGTGCCCGGCGGGCAGCCCGGCGACCGTCCCGTACACCGCGTCCGTGTGCCGCCCGATCCAGGCGCCGAGCCCCTCCAGGCGCTCGATCTGCTCCTCGGGGATGGTCCCGTCCTCGCGGGGCCCGGCTCCGAGCAGCAGATTGCCGCCCATGCCGATCGTCTCCGTGAAGTAGCGCACCAGCTGGCGCACCGACTTGAAGTCGCGGTCCTGCGGCCGGTAGCTCCACGAGTCGTTGATCGTCAGACACAGCTCCCACGGGCCCTCGGGGGCCTGGAGCGGGGTGCCCTGCTCAGGAGTGGCGTAGTCGCCGTGGCTGAGCATCCGCGCGTTGAGGACGGCGTCGGGGTTGCCCGCGAGGATCAGCTCGGCGAGCTCGTCCATCCGCCACTGTTCCTCCGTGCGCTCCCACTCGCCGTCGAACCAGAGCAGGTCGGGGCGGAAGCGGTCCATCAGCTCGCCGACCTGGCCGTCGCGGTAGGCGAGGTAGCGCTCCCAGGCGGCCGGGTCCTCCTTGCCGGGCTCGGCGTGCGAGTAGGGGCTCGGCGGTTCACCTGGCCTCACGTGCCGGATGCTGGGGTAGTCGGGGTGGTTCCAGTCGGAGTGCGAGTAGTAGAGCCCGACCTTCAGCCCCCGTTCACGCAGCGCGTCGACGAAACCCGTGACCAGGTCCCGGCCGGCCGGGGTGTCCCGGACGACGTCGAGACTGCGGTGGTCGGTGTCCCAGAGGGCGACGCCGTCGTGGTGTTTGGTGGTGAGGACCGCGTACCGGGCGCCGATGCGGGCGAACAGATCGGCCCACGCGTTCGGATCGTACTTCGACGCGGTGAAGCCTTCGAGCTGTTTCATGTACTGCTCGTGGGTCATCTCGCCCGTGTAGAACGACCAGGACTCGGCCGCTCCGCCCACGGCGTAGACGCCGTAATGGATGAAGACGCCCAGCTTGGCGTCGGGAAACCAGGGTTGCATCGGCATGCGCCCACGGTAGGCGGCGGGGCTCGCTGGGCGCGTGGGCTCCGGTCACCATCACTGGTTCGTTTTCACCCTGGCCATCGCCTTGAAGCACTGGCCGACGGGTGGGAAAGGCGCTGCCTTCGCGCCCCCGGGCGGGCAGGCAAGCGCTTCAACCGGTGGGCGGATCTGCGTACTTGGCGTTATCCGGTGGTACACCGTGGCGGATCTGCGTGTTCAATCAATGGTATTGCCACACGTACGGACAGTCCCACCCGTCAGGAGGCCCCGTGATCGCCGTTCCCGAACCGGAACTCACCGAACGCGAAGTGATCGAGCGGGCCGTGGCGATGCGGCCCGCGCTGCTCGAACGGCAGCCGGAGACCGAGCGGCTGACGATCTACCCCAAGGACAGCCACGAGGACTTCCTGCGCGCCGGTTTCTACCGGATGCTGCAACCGCGCAGGTACGGCGGGTACGCCTTCGGCCTGCCGACCTTCTACCGCGTCGTGACCGAGGTCGCGCGCGGCTGCCCCTCCACCGGCTGGGCCCTGTCTCTCACCGCCGCCCATGTCCTCCAGGTCGCCTCGGTCTTCGAGGAGAAGACACAGGACGAACTCTTCGGCGACGAGGGCGACTTCCGGGCCGCCTCCACCGCGACCCCCGTCGGGGTGGCGCGGCCCGACGACGACGGTCACGTGATCCTCGACGGCACCTGGTCCTACTCCTCCGGCTCCCCGTACTCCACCCACTACGTCGGTCAGACCCTGCGCGCCCCCGACAAGCCGGAGGACCCGCCGGGGCCGCTCGTACTGTTCGTGGCGCCGCGCTCCGCCTGGACCCTGCTCGACGACTGGCAGGGCGTCCTCGGCCTGCGCGGCAGCGGTTCCCACAGCATCCGTTTCGACGAGGCGCGCATCCCCGCGCACTTCACCCGGGAGGCGAGCCTGTTCGACCTGCCCGTCGAGGGCGGCTCCCTCGGCTCGAAGCTGCACGGCCATCCCATGTACGCGGGGCGCGCGGCGAGCTTCTTCCACGGCGAGCTGGCCGCCCTCATGATCGGTACCGCGTACGCGGCCGCCGACGAGTACGCCCGGATCATCGCCGAACGGCCGCTGGCCCTGGACCCCGGCCGCACCCGCGCCGACCTCCACGACTACCAGCGCCACCTGGGGGAGGCGCTGGCCGCGATCCGCACGGCGGACGCGGCGCTGCGGGCCACCGCCGACGACTGGATGGAGGCCTGCTGCGACAACGTGTCGGGCCGGGCCCCCTTCACCACCGCCGTCGACAACCGGCTCGCGCTCGTCTTCGTCACCGCCGGGCGCCTGGCCTGGGACGCGCTCCAGGGCATCCTCTTCCGCACGGCGGGCTCCCGGCACGCCCGCGACGGCGCGCGGATGCAGCGTTACTTCCGGGACGCCGCCACGATCTGGTCGCACCTCGGCCCCACGATGGCCGAACCGCTGGCCCGCCGCGTCGGCCGAGACCGCCTCGGCCTGCCGTCGGACGACATCCCGCTGATCTCCTGACCGCCTGATCTCTCGGTCTCTCGATCTTGTGAGCAGCGGCGGGCGGGGGCGGGGAATGCCCCGGCCGCGAGTGGGTAGGCGCGACAGGAGCCGCGCCCGGGGCGAGTCCCGCCCCGGGCGGCCTGTCCGTCACTACCTGGGATCTGCCAATGGATACACCCTCGAACCACCACCACTACCTGCCGACGGCCACGACACCGGCCCAGGAGGCACTGAACGCACTCGCGGAGAACACCGAGAACCCGCTCGCCCTGGACACCCTGGCCGGCAGCGAGGTACTGGTCCCCGTGCCGGACGACGCGAGCGAGGAGGACGTGCGCGACCCCGGCGCCGTGGCGCTGCCCGTGCTGGAGCAGCCGGGCGGGGAGCAGGTGGTGCCGGTGTTCACCTCGGAGCCGGCGATGGCCGAACTCCTGCCGTTCGTCTCCCGCTACCGCCTGGTTCCGCTGGGCGCGCTCGCCTCCCAATGGCCGGCCGGTGATCTGTCGCTCACCATCGACCCGAGTTCGCCGAACGGCCTGACCCTCACCTCGGAGGGTGTGCGCACCCTGTTGGTCCGGCCACGGGCCTGACCGCCGTCCGGTCCTAGAGACACTTGCCCGGGTTGAGGATGCCCCGCGGGTCGAACGCCTCCTTGAGCCGGCGCTGCAACGTGTGGGCCGCGGGCCCCAGTTCGTCCGCCACCCACTGCCGCTTGAGTACGCCCACACCGTGCTCACCGGTCAGCGTGCCGCCCAGCCGCAGGGCCAGCGCGAAGATCTCACCCGCTGCCTCCCAGGCCGCGTCGGGGAGGCGGGGCAGCGACGGGTCCACGACGATGATGGGGTGGAGGTTCCCGTCCGCCGCGTGCGCGAGGGTGAAGACGGGCACGTCATGGCGTGCGGAGACGGCACGGATCTCCCGCGCCGCCTCCGCCAGCCGGGAGCGGGGCACCGCGATGTCCTCGATCAGCGGACGGCCGAGGTGCTCCAGCGCGGGCAGCGCGAGACGGCGGGCGGCGAGCAGGGCTTCCGCCTCCGCCGGATCCGCCGTCGTCTCGACCGTCGTGGCCAGCGGGGCGAGCAGCCGACAGACGGCCTCCGCCTCGATCGCCACGCCCGCGCCGTCGCACTGCACCAGCAGCAGCGCCGCGCCGCGCTCCCGCAGCGCCGGGTCGACGGCGCCCAGCACCGGCCCGTCCACCAGCTCCGCGAGCGCCGGTTCGACCCCGGCCCTGGTGAGGGAGTACGACGCTTCGGCGGCCGCTTCGAAGGAGGCGAGGTACGCGGCGAGGGTGGCCGTCGCCACGGGGACGGGCCGCAGCCGCAGCGTCGCCGACGTGATCACCGCCAGGGTGCCCTCGGAGCCGGTGAGCAGGGCCGTGAGGTCGTAGCCGGTGACGCCCTTGACGGTACGGCGGCCGGTGCGTACGACCGTGCCGTCCGCGAGCACCGCCTCCAGGCCCAGCGCGCTGTCCCGGGTCACGCCGTACTTCGCGCAGCGCAGCCCGCCCGCGTTGGTCGCGATGTTCCCCCCGATCGTGGACAGGGCCGCGCTGGCCGGGTCGGGCGCGTAGCGCAGCCCGTGCCCGCCCGCGACCCGGTCCAGCTCGGCGGTGATCACGCCGGGTTCGACGAAGGCGAGCTGGTCGTCCGCCGGAAGCGTTCCGTGCGGGCCGCCGGATGACCGAGGTTGGCGGGCACACGCGTCGGGGCGAAGGTGTGGAAGAAGGCCTGCGCGGCCCGTGCCACGCCCAAGTAGAGGGCGGCCAGCGGGAGATGGAGCGAGGCGCCCGCCCGGTTGTCCTGCTCGGCCGCGGGACCGTGCGGGCCGAGTCCCACGACGTTCTCGTATGGGATCGCCACCTCGCGGAAGGTCACGTCGTGGCTGCCGCTGGCGCGCAGCCCCAGGTGGTCCCACCGGCCTGTGATCTCGATGCCGGGGGAGCCGCCCGGGACGAGGAAGGTGCCGACGCTGGGCTCCGGCTCGTCGGTGGTGGCCCACACCAGGAACCAGTCCAGGCCCTCCGCGCCGGTCACGAAGCGCTTGGTGCCGCTCAGCGACCAGCCGCCGGGGGTGCGCCGGGCGAGGGTCGCCGGGAGGCCGCCCCGCGCGGGGGAGCCCAACTCGGGCTCCACGCGCGCGTGGTTGATGAGCACCGGCCGTTCGAAGGACTCTTCGTGGCCCTGCGCAGCCTGACCGCGATAGCCGACTGCGGCGGCTTCCACCGCGCGGCCCGCTCCCTCGCCCTGAGCCAGTCCGCCGTCAGC
The DNA here is from genome assembly GCF_042885015.1 of Streptomyces sp. NPDC058086. NCBI lineage: Bacteria > Bacillati > Actinomycetota > Actinomycetes > Kitasatosporales > Streptomycetaceae > Streptomyces > Streptomyces sp. NPDC058086. The sequence continues at coordinate 108,539 of NZ_JBHVST010000005.1, forward strand.
CAGCATGTGCGCAGGCTGGAGAAGACCCTCGGCCGCCCCGTCGTCGAACGCGAGGGCCGCGGCACGCGGTTCACCCCCGAGGGGCGGCTCCTCGTGGAACAGGCCCGTCGCATCCTCGCCGTCCACGACGAGGCCGTACGCGCCCTGCTCGACGTGGACGGCGACACCGTCACCATCGGCTCCACCGAGCACGCGGCCGACCAGTTCCTGCCCCGGCTCACCGCCGCCGTCCAGGAGGTGCGCCCCGGCTGCCGGGTCCGCTTCCGCATCGACCGATCGGCCCGCCTCGTCGAGGCCGTGGAGCGCGGCAGCGTCGACGTCGCGGTGTACGTCACCGAGGCCGCCGCCACCGAGGGCACCCCCGTCGGCGGGCTACCGCTCACCTGGCACGCGACGCCCCCGGCTGGGCACCGCCCGCCGCACCCGCGCCCGTCCCGCTGGTGGCCATCGAGGACCCGTGCGCGATCCGCCGCCGGGCCATCGCCACCCTCGCCGCACACGGTGTCGCGGCCACCGTCGTCGGCGACGCCGGCTATCTGGCGGGCGTTCTCGACATCGCCCGCACCGGCCAGGGCGTGGCCCTGCTCGCCGCCGTCGGACCCACCCCGGACGGGCTCGCCCCGTACGACCGGCTGCCCCCGGTCACCCCCATCCCCATGAGCGCGCTGGCCCGCCCCGGCGCCGATCCGGCGACCGTCACCGCCGCCTTCGACGCCGTACGGGATCTGTTGCGCTGAAGACGTCCGTGCCGGGCGTGAGAATGACCGCATGAAATGGATCTCGGGCGTGGCCGGCGGCCTGCTCCTGGTGCTGGTGTTCGCCAGCATCCTGCGCACCCTCGTCGTGCCCCGCGGGCTGTACTCCTCGATGGTGATCCGCTGGTGGCGCTCCTTGCGCTTCCTGCTGCGCCTCGCCGCCCCCGGCGGCGGCTACCGTGCCATCGACCGCGCGCAGACCTGGCTCGCCCCGCTCATGCTGATGGGCATGCTCGTGAGCTGGCTCGGCGGCGTCCTGATCGGCTTCGGACTGCTGCTGCACGCCATCTCCTCGCTGACCTGGACCCAGTCGGTCCGGGAGGCGGGTTCCAGCCTGTTCACGCTCGGTTTCGCCAGCGGCGACCGACTGCACCTGTCCGTGGTGGACTTCATCGCGGCCGCCACCGGACCGGTCGTGATCGCCCTCCAGATCGCGTACCTGCCCACCCTGTACGCCGCCTACAGCCGCCGCGAGCTGGAGGTGACCCTGCTCCAGTCGCGCGCGGGCGAACCCGCCTGGGGACCGGAGATCCTCGCCCGGCAGTGGCTGGTCGACACCGAGACCGCGCTGCCCGAGCTGTACCGCTCCTGGGAACGGCTCGCCTCCGACATCGGCGAGAGCCACTCCACGTACCCCGTCCTGCTCGCGTTCCGCTCACCGCGGCCCTACCGCAGCTGGATCGTCGCCCTCGTCGCCGTCATGGACGCGGCCGCCATGCAGCTCGCCCTCACCCCGAGCAGCGCCCCGCCCGAAGCCCGCCTGATGCTGCGCGCGGGATTCACCGCACTGCGCGACATCGCCCGCTCCCTGCGTTTCCCTTACGACACCGACCCCGCGCCCGACGCCCCGATCCAGCTCACCTACCTGGAGTTCGACGCCGCCGTCGCGATGGTGGAGGCGGCCGGTTTCCCCGCCGAGCGGACGGCCGAACAGGCGTGGCCGCACTTTCGCGGCTGGCGGGTCAACTACGAGACGATCGCCCACGAGTTGTGCCGCCGCGGCGACGCGGTCCCGGCGCTGTGGACCGGGCCGCGGGACTTCGCCTCGACACCGATCCCGCCCGCGCGCCCCGCGGACCGGCGCCCAGGCGAAGATCGTCCCGAACTACCCCCGGCTGCCGCGTAGTTCTGGCCGCCAAGTGGGGAAGATCCCCCGGGTACGGTTCGATGCGGAGGGATGGGGGTCCCCTTGAAAGTCGTCCTGCTGGGTACGGCCGCCGGTGGCGGCTTCCCACAGTGGAACTGCGCGTGCGCGCTCTGCGCGGCCGCCCGCGACGGAAAACTGCCCGCGCGGACCCAGGAGTCCGTCGCCCTGAGCGGCAACTCCCGTGACTGGTGGCTGCTCAACGCCTCACCCGACATCCGTACGCAGCTGACCACCACCCCCGCGCTCGCACCCGGACCGGGGCCACGGGACACACCCGTACGGGGCGTGCTCCTGACCGACGCGGAGGCCGACCACGTCGCCGGTCTGACCGTGCTGCGCGGTGGCGCCGGACTCAAGGTCTACGCCGCACCGCCCGTCCTCGCCACCCTGGCCCCACTGCGTGACCTGCTCGACCGCTACGCCCCCTGGCAGTGGGCGGACAGCCTGACCGAGGGCGGGTTCGTGCTGTCCGGCGGTCTGGTCGTCACCGCGCACCCTGTCGGTCCCAAGGCCCCGAAGTACGTCGCCGGCCCCGCCCCGGACGACCGCTGGGTGACCGCGTACCGGATCGAGGACCTGGCGGGCGGCGGAGTGCTCCTGTACGCGCCCTGTCTGGGCGCCTGGACCCCGGAGCTGGACGACCTGCTCGCCTCGGCGGACTGCGCACTGCTCGACGGCACGTTCTACGCGGCCGACGAGATGGGCACCGCCGTGCGCTCGCGGGGCGGGCGGCAGGCCGCGATGGGGCACCTTCCGGTGGCGGGCGCGCGCGGCAGCCTCGCGGCCCTCGCCCACCATCCCGGCCCCCGGCGGATCTACACCCACCTCAACAACACGAACCCGCTGCTCGACCCGGACTCGGACGCCCGTGCGCGGGTGAGCGCGGCGGGGGTCGAAGTGCTGCCGGACGGGGCGGAGCTCGTGGTGTAGAGCGTTCGTGGTCTGGAGGACCCGGGGCGTCGTGTGGAGGGGCGACCCTAGGCGTTCAGCATGCGGGTCAGCACGGCGCGTTGCAGGGGGCGTACCTCGGTGTGCAGGTCGCGTCCCTTGCGGGTGAGCGCGACCCACACGCCGCGCCGGTCCTCCAGACAGACGGTGCGTTCCACCAGGCCGTCCTTCTCCAGCCGCCCGATCAGGCGGGACAGGGCGCTCTGGCTCAGATGGACGCGATCGGCGATGTTCTGCACCCGGCAGTGCTCGCCCTCGTGCGCGAGCTCGCTCGAGACGAGGATGTCCAGCACCTCGAAGTCACTGGCCCCGAGACCGTGCGGGTGCAGCGCGCGGTCGATCTCGCACATCGTGCGCGCGTGCACCGACAGGATGTCCCGCCACCGGTCCTCGAGCGGGGCCTCGCTCGCCGTGTTCACTGCCATATGTGCACGGTAACAGAGGTCCGGGGTTTTATTGAGTGTGCAACTAGTGCGGTTGCAACAACCCGGCGGGGCTACTCGCCGGAGCCGTCCTGGAGGAGCCCGACGAGGTTCCCGTCCGTGTCCTTGACCGAGGCGATCAGCCTGCCGCCGCCCACGTCCTGGACGTCCTGGAGCGTCTCGGCGCCGGCTTCCAGCAGGCCGGCCAGCGTCGCCCGGATGTCGTCGACGTGCCAGTACGGGACCGGTCCGGTCATGCCCTTGGCGTGACCGTTGGGGTCGAGACCGACGTCCTGCCCGGAGTCCTTGAATCCGACGTAGTACGCGGTGTCCGCATAGGGCTCCGTTCCGAGCAACGCGCCGAACAGGGCCTTCGCCCGCGCGAGGTCCTTGACGGGATAGATGATGGTCTTCAGCCCTGCGGTCATGGTGACTCCTCCGTGGTGTGTTCCGGTGCTTTCACGGTAGGGCGGGGGAGTGCCTGGAGGCTTCTCGAATCCTGACCGGTCCCAGCCCCCTCGGAGTCGAGGGTGCGGCTCAGGTCGAGTCGCGTCGCACCAGTTCCGTCGGCAGGATCACCGCCGCCGGGTCGTCGCCCCCTATCTGCGCGAGCAGCACCCGCACCATCTCGTTGCTGATGCGGTCCCAGGGCTGGCGGATGGTGGTGAGGGCGGGGGTGACCGCGGTGGCGGCGGGGGAGTCGTCGAAGCCGCCGACGGCGACGTCCTCGGGGACCCGGCGGCCGGCCTTGTGCAGCGCGGCCAGCACACCCTGGGCCATCAGGTCGGAGGCGACGAACACCGCGTCCATGTCCGGAGCGCGGTCGAGGAGCTGCTCGGCGCCCGCCTCACCGCTGGCCCGGCTGTAGTCGCCGGAGGCGACGAGGCGGTCGTCGGCCTCGACGCCCGCCTCGGCGAGCACCTCCCGGTAGCCCGCGAGCCGCTCGACACCGCCGGGGGTGTCGAGCGGACCCGTGACCATGCCGATGCGGCGACGACCCAGGGAGACCAGGTGCTTGACCATGTCCCGGGCGCCGTCGCGGTCGTCCGCGGCGACGTAACTCACCTTGGAGCCGAGCCCGATGGGCTTGCCGCAGGCGACCAGCGGCACGCCCGCCTCACGCAGCTGCTCGGCGACCGGGTCGCCCGAGTGGCTGGAGACCAGCAGCACTCCGTCGACGTGGCCCGCGGTGATGTACCGCGTGATGCGCCGCCGCTCGTCCTCGGTGCCCGCGAGCATCAGCAGGAGGGGAATGTCGTGCCCGGCCAGCGCCTGGGTGCAGCCACGCAGCAGGACGTTGAAGTTCGGGTCCTCGAAGAACCTCTCCTGAGGTTCGGTGAGCAGGAAGCCGATGGAGTCGGAGCGGCCGGTGATCAGCGAGCGGGCGTGCCGGTTCACGACATAGCCCGTTCTGCGGATGGCGGCGTTGACCGCCTCCTGTGCCGCCGGGCTCACGTAGTGCCCGCCGTTGAGCACCCGCGACACCGTGCCCCGGGACACGCCGGCCTCGCGCGCGACGTCATGGATCGTCGGCGGTCTGCGCCTGCCCCCCGCGTTGGTCATGGTCACGACTTTACGGCTCCCGAGAGCAGATCGAGGCTCCAGAATCGCTGGATGACCAGGAAGAGAGCGATGAGCGGAATGATCGCGAGCAGTGCGCCGGTGATCACGAGCGTGTACAGCGCCGGGGTGTTGGCGCCCTGTTCGAGCAGCGTGAACAGACCCAGCGTGATCGGGAACTTCTCGTCGTCGCTGAGCATGATGTACGGCAGCAGGAAGTTGTTCCACACGGCGACGAACTGGAACAGGAACACCGTCACCAGTCCGGGCACCATCATCGGCAGCGCGATCCGGGTGAAGATCCGCCACTCGCTGGCCCCGTCCATTCGTCCGGCCTCGACCACGTCACCGGGCACGGCCGCGGAGGAGTAGATCCGGGCGAGGTAGACGCCGTACGGGGAGAGGACGAGGGGCAGCAGCACGGACGCGTACGAGTCCGTGAGGTCGGCCTTGGCCAGCAGCAGGTACTGCGGGATCGCCAGGATCACCGGCGGCATGAGCACGCCCGCCATCAGGACGCTGAAGACGGTCTCGCGGCCCCGGAAGCGGTAGATCGCGAGCGCGTAGCCGCTGAGCGCCGAGACGGCCGTCGACAGGAGGGCGCCGAGACCCGCGTAGAGGGCGGAGTTGCCCATCCACTTCCAGTAGATCCCGTCGCGGTAGGCGTTGAGGTCCTTGACGTTCTGTGTGAAGCCGGAGCCCGGCAGGAACGTGAAGGTCGAGAACAGCTCACGGCCCGACTTGGTCGCCGCGATCAGCACCCACGCGACGGGCAGCAGACAGTAGAGCGCGCCGAGCAGCAGCGTCAGGGTGGGTACGAAGGCGATACGGCGGCGCAGCGGCGGGCCCTGGGCGGTGCCGGGGGTGGTAGCCGCGGCCGGTGCGGCCTTTCGCACGGCAAGAGAACTCATCGTGCTTCCTCCTGCTTGTTACGGGAGTTCGCGGCCCGCAGGAAGCCGAAGGACAGGACGAGGGTGACGACGGCGATGATCGCCGCCTCCGCGGCGGCCGAGTAGATGTCGCCCTTGCCGAAGGCGTCCTGGTACACCTTCATGAGCGGACTCCAGGTCGTGGAGACGGAGTTGGTGAGGGGTTTGAGGGTGGTCGGCTCGCTGAACACCTGGAGCGTCGCGATGATCGAGAAGAAGAAGGTGAGCACCAGTGAGGGCGCCACCATCGGGATCTTGATCTTCAGCGCGATCTGCAGGGGCGTGGCGCCGTCCAGCTTCGCCGCCTCGTACACCTCGGCCGGGATGGCCTGCAGCGAGGTGTAGATGACGATCATGTTGAAGCCGGTGCCGCCCCAGACCGCGATGTTGGACAGGGCGAGATACAGCGGGCCGCCGTCCAGCAGGTTCGGCTGCGGCATCCCCAGTTTGTCGAGGACGAAGTAGAAGGGGCTGACGTCCGGGAGGTACAGGAAGCCCCACAGCAGCGCGGCGACTACGCCGGGAATGGCGTACGGCAGGAAGATCGCGAGCCGGGTGAAGGGGGCCAGGCGCACCTTGTCCGTGTCGAGCATCAGCGCGAACAGCAGCGCGAGGCCGAGCATCACCGGGATCACGATGGCGCCGTAGCCCACCACGCGCACCGCGCCGCTCAGCAGCTCGGAGTCGGAGAGGGCGTCCTTGTAGTTCTCCAGCCCCGCCCAGACTTCCTTGCGGGCGCCCGAGCCCAGGCCCAGGCCCTTGACCTGCACCTTGTGCAGGCTCAGCCAGAGCGCGTAGCCGATGGGCAGCGCGAAGAAGAGGGCGAAGAGGATCGTCGCGGGGAGGAGGAAAGCGTACGGGGCCCCCTTGACCCCGTACGTCTTCCGACGTGCCGTCGTCACTGAGCGACCCCGAAGCCCTGCTTCTTGAGGTCGGCGACCGTGTCGTCCTGCATCTTCTTCAGAGCGGTGGTGAAGTCCGACTTGTCCTTGGCGGCGGCACCGAACGCGTCCTTGAAGGTCGTGTAGGCGACGTTCACGTTCGGGCCCCAGGCGGAGGGCGCGGTGGTCTTGGCGATCTCCGCGGCCTTCGTGTAGAAGTCCGGCTGGTTGGAGAAGAACGCCGGCGGCTGGGAGAAGGCGTCACTGGTCTGCGCGGTGGTGGCGGCCGGGTAGATGCCACCCTCCTTCGCCAGCGCGGCCACCGCCTGCGGGTCCGTGTTCAGCCAGGTGGCGAACTTCGCGGCGGCCGCCTTGTGCTGCGAGTCCGTGGTGACGGCCGTCGAGGAGCCGCCCCAGCTGCCGGTGACGTCCGTGCTGTTGTCCCACTGCGGCAGCGGGGCCATCGCCCACTTGCCCTTGGTGTCGGGGGCCGCGGTGGTGAGGGTGCCGGGCGCCCAGACCGCGCTGACCCAGGCGATCTGCTTGCCGGTGTCCAGCGCCTTGTTCCAGGACGGCGTGTACATCGGCTGGTTGTCGATCGCGCCCTCCTTGACGAGACCGCCCCAGAAGTTGGCGACCTTCTCCGACGCCGAGTCGTCGATGCCGACCTTCCACTTGTCGCCCGAGGCGGTCCACCACTTGGCGCCCGCCTGCTGGGCGAGACCGGCGAAGAGGCCGGAGTCGTTGGCGGAGAAGGTGGTCAGGTCCTTGTCCGGGGCCTTCTTCTTCAGCGCGCGGGCGGTCTCGGCGAACTGCTCCCAGGTCGTGGGAACCGTCAGGCCGTACTTCTTGAAGAGGTCCTGACGGTAGTAGAACATCATCGGGCCGATGTCCTGCGGGATCGCGTACACCGAGTCCGAGCCCAGCGTCGTCTGCTGCCAGACACCGTCGGCGAACTTGCTCTTCGCGTCCTTCGACTCGCCCGCTATGTCGGCGAGCGCGTCATTGCTGACCAGGGTCGGCAGCGCCTGGTACTCGGCCTGGACCAGGTCCGGGGCCTTCTTCGCCTTGTGCGCGGTGAGGATCTTGGTGACCAGCGTGTCGCCCGACGCCTGCTTCTTCACCGTGACCGTGATCTTCTGCTGCTTGCCCGGCCCCTTGTTCCAGAGGTCGGCCACCTTGTCCATGCCCGGAGTCCAGGACCAGTACGTCAGGGACGCCGGACCCGATTCGGACGAGCTCTTGTCGTCCGACGAGCCGCAGGCGGCGAGTGCGGTGCCGCCGAGCGTGACGGCGATGGAGGTGGCCACGAGGCAACGCAGCTTCGTGTTTGGCATGGATCTTTCTCCCCTGACCTGGGTCCCCGCCTGCTGCGGCGACCGTGCCATGCTTCTGTGAGCGTTCACAGTAGAGAAACATCCCGGACACTTGTCAATGGTTGTTGCTGTGCGGTTATGTTGGGCTCGCGCCGCTGATCGAGTGTGTGCACGTTCCCAAATGATCGATTAAACGGGAGAAGATCCATGCCGGAGACCACACCCAAGGGCCTCACCAGGCTCGCCTTCGGTGGGGACTACAACCCCGAGCAGTGGCCGGAAAGCGTCTGGCGCGAGGACGTCCGGCTGATGCGCGAGGCGGGGGTCACGATGGTGAGCGTCGGGATCTTCTCCTGGGCGCTGCTCGAACCCGTCCGCGGGACTCACGACTTCGGCTGGCTGGACCGACTGCTCGACCTGCTGCACGAGAACGGCATCCGTGCCGACCTCGGCACCCCGACCGTCGCGCCCCCCGCCTGGTTCTACCGCGAGCACCCCGAGGCGCTGCCGGTGGCCGCCGACGGAACCCGCTACGAGTTCGGCTCGCGCGGCGCCATCTGCCACAGCAACAGCGACTACCGCGCCGCCGCGGCGAGCATCACCACCGCACTCGCCACCCGGTACGCCGGCCACCCCGCACTCGCCCTGTGGCACGTCCACAACGAGTACGGCGTCCCCGTCTCCGCCTGCTACTGCGCTTCCTGCGCCGCCCACTTCCGGCGCTGGCTGGCCCGCACGTACGGGAGCGTGAACGCGGTCAACGAGGCCTGGGGCACCGCCTTCTGGGGCCAGCGCTACGCGGACTTCGAGCAGATCAACCCGCCGCGCGTGACCCCCACGGTCGGCAACCCGGCCCAGGCCCTCGACTACAAGCGCTTCGCCGACGAGACCATGCGCGAGAACTTCGTCGCCGAGCGGGACATCCTGCACCGCCTCGCCCCCGGCATCCCGGTCACCACGAACTTCATGGCCGCCCTCAGCCAGTGCGACTCCGTCGACTACTGGGCCTGGGGCCGCGAGGTCGACCTCGTCACCAACGACCACTACCTGATCACCGACGGCCGCCGCACCCACGTCAACCTCGCGATGGCCGCCGACCTCACCCGCTCCGTCGCGGGCGGCGCCCCCTGGCTGCTGCTCGAACACTCCACGTCCGGCGTCAACTGGCAGCCCCGCAACCCCGCGAAGGCCCCGGGCCAGATGGCCCGCAACTCCCTCGCGCACGTGGCGCGCGGCTCCGAGGGCGCCCTGTTCTTCCAGTGGCGCCAGTCCCGGCGCGGCGCCGAGAAGTTCCACTCGGCGATGCTGCCGCACGCCGGCACCGACTCCCGGGTCTGGCGCGAGGTCGTCGAACTCGGCGCGTCCATCGACTCGCTGACCTCGGTCAAGGGCAGCCGCACCGTTGCCGACGCCGCCGTGCTGTGGGACTGGCACTCCTGGTGGGCGCAGGCCCTCGACTGGCGCCCCAGCGAGGACCACGATCCGCGCGAGCGCGCCGACGCGTTCTACGAGGCGCTCTACGACCGTCACCTCACGGTCGACTTCGCCCACCCGGAAGCCGATTTGTCGGCCTATCCCCTTGTCGTCGTCCCCGCCCTCTACCTGATGACCGAGGCCGCCGGGAACAACCTCAGGGAGTACGTCGAGAACGGCGGCACCCTCGTCGTCTCGTACTTCTCCGGCATCGTCGACGAGCACGACGCCGTGCACGAGGGTGCCTACCCCGGCGCGCTGCGGGACGTGCTCGGCCTGACCGTCGAGGAGTTCTCACCGCTCCTGAAGGACGACCGGGTCCGGATCACCGGCCCCGACGGCTCCGAGCTCACCGGCGACGTCTGGACCGAGTTCGTGGTGCCGCGCGGCGCCGAGACCGTGTGGACGTACGCCGACGGACTCACCGCGGGTCACCCGGCCGTCACCCGCCACCGCCTCGGCGCGGGCTCCGCCTGGTACGTCTCCACCCGCCTCGGCGCGCAGGGCCTGGACGCCCTCATCGGCTGGGCGTCCGACGACGCGCGGATCGCGCCGCGCGCCGACCTGCCCCGCGATGTCGAAGTGGTGCGCCGCAGCGGTGAGTCGGGCACCTTCCTGTTCGCGATCAACCACACCTCGTCGGACGCCAAGGTGCCCCTGGACGCGGCCGGCACCGAGCTGCTGACGGGCGAACGCGCCGCGGGCCGCCTCGCGCTGCCCGCGGGGGCCGTCCGGGTCGTACGACTCGACGGCTGAGCCGACGGCCGTCCGGGCCTCAGGACCCGGCGGCCGAGCCGAACTCCCCTCCGCCCGTGAGTGCCACGAGAGCCGCGGGCGGAGGGGTCGTCCCCCAGAGCCACTCCGGGGGCACCCCCATTCCCATCACGTCGAAGGGACGACGGACGAAGATGTTCCATCCCAGACGCACACTCAGGACCCTGCTGCTGCCGCTCGCGGCCGGGCTGGCGCTCACCGCCCTGCCCGCGCAGACGGCACAGGCGGCGAGCACCCTCACCAACGCAGGATTCGAGGCCGACGGCGCCGGCACGGCCACGCCCTCCGGCTGGTCGGAGTACGGCGACACCGGCGCCTCCTACGTGGAGGCCGGGGGTCACAGCGGGAGCTACCGCCTCACGCAGTACTCCTCCGCCGCCTACAAGGTGGAGACGTACCAGTACCTCTCCGGGCTGACCAACGGGAACTACCGGCTCACCGCCTGGGTGCGTTCGGGCGGCGGCCAGAACTCCGCCTACCTCGCGCTGAAGAACTGCGGCGGCACCGAGCAGCGCACCGACCTGCCGGTCTCCAGCAGCGGATGGATACACCTCGTCGTCCCCGTCGCGGTGACCAACAACCAGTGCACGATCAGCATCAACTCCGATGCCAACGCGGGCAACTGGATCAACGTCGACGATCTGACGTTCGCCTCCGGCAGCGCCACCGGCCTGTCCGTCAAGGGCTCCGACATCTCCTCCCTCGCCAAGAGCGAGGCGCTCGGCGGCGTCTACAAGACCAGCTCCGGCACCACTGGTGACGCGCTCGCCATCCTCAAGTCCTCCGGTATGAACTACGCGCGCCTGAAGGTCTGGGTGAACCCCGCCGACGGCTACAACAACAAGGCGCGCGTCCTGGCGATGGCCAAGCGCATCAAGGCGCAGGGCATGAAGCTCCTGGTCGACTTCCACTACTCGGACACCTGGGCCGACCCAGGCGCCCAGACCAAGCCGGCCGCGTGGGCGGGCCACTCCTACAGCCAGCTGAAGACGGACGTCTACAACCACACGTACGACGTCCTCAACGCGCTGAAGGCGCAGGGCACCACCGCCGACATGGTCCAGGTCGGCAACGAGATCAACGGCGGCATGCTGTGGTCCGAGGGCTCCACCGACAACTGGTCGCAGCTCGCCGGGCTCCTCAACTCCGGCTACGACGCGGTCAAGGCCGTCAGCTCGTCGACGACCGTCGCGCTGCACCTCGCCAAGGGCGGCGACCTGGCCGGCACCCGCTGGTGGTTCGACAACGCGGTCTCCAACGGCGTGAAGTTCGACGCCATCGGCCTGTCCTACTACGGCTACTGGCACGGCCCGCTCTCCGACTTCCAGACGACCCTGGACGACGCGGCCGCGCGCTACGGCAAGCCGGTGTTCCTGGCCGAGACGGCCTACCCCTTCCGTCTCGACAGCGACGACTCGCTCGTCAACCAGATCGACACGACCGGTGAGCTGGTCTCCGGCTACCCGGCCACCACCGCCGGACAGTCCGCGTGGCTACGGGACGTGATGAACGTCGTGGAGGCCGTCCCGAACGGCCGCGGCCTCGGTGTCTTCTACTGGGAGGCCACCTGGACCGCCGTCACGGGCAACGGCTGGGACCCGACCGACGCCACGTCCGGCAACGGCTGGGAGAACCAGGCGCTGTTCGGCTTCGACGACAAGGCGCTGCCCGCCATGTCGCAGTTCGGCCACCGCTGATCAGCCACCGCCGATGACATGAGGGCCCGGCTGCCGAGGCGGCCGGGCCCTTGTGCTGTCCCAGGGAGTTCCGGGCCGCGCGAAGGCCCGGAAGTCCCGTGCGTGCCGCCCCGGGTTGCGGGACAGTGGTGACACAGCGCCACCATCACGAAGAGCATGGGGGGACGAGATGCTGAGGGTTCCCGTCGGCGGGCGACGCCTGGACATCCTGGAGTGGCTGCGGGACCCCGCCGCGCACTTCCCGCCCGAGCGCCACGGCTCTCTCGTCGACGGCGTCGACGCGGCCACCCTCGCCACCAAGCTCGGCGTGAGCCACGCCGCCGCCCGCACCCACCTCGACCTCCTCGTCGGGGTCGGGCTGCTGCGCGCGAGAAAGGTCGGGCGGCGCACGCTCTACTGTCGCGACGAGTACCGCATCGCCGAGGTCCGGTCCCTGTTCGAGAAGGGCTGGTAGGGCGGGGAGAGGAAGCGGGGGAGGGGCGGCGGGGGCGCCGCGCGTCCCGATCGGGTGTGCGAGGGCGATGGGGTCGGCGTTACCCTGTTCAGCGGCCGCGATCATGTGTCGCGGCGCGGCGGTGGGGCCCGCCGTACCCGAACCGCGGCACTGATGCCGCCAACGGTCCCTACTTGCGATGAGGTGTGCCCGGGGGCCCGGGCCCGGCGAGTAGGAGAAGTACGTCATGACAGTCCCGCATCCCGAGCGCGTCGACGAGCCGGCAGCCGCCGCACGGCCGACCCCGCGCCCCGCGTCCCCCTGGCACGGCCAGGCCCCGGTCGTGGCGATGGTCTCGCTCGGCGGAGCCATCGGCGCCACCGCCCGGTACGGGGCCGCGCGGCTGTGGCCCGTGGAGACGGGCGGGTTCCCCTGGACCACGTTCTGGGTCAACGTCATCGGCTGCGCGGTGATCGGCGTCTTCATGGTCGTCATCACGGACGTGTGGGCGGCCCACCGACTCGTGCGGCCCTTCTTCGGCACCGGTGTGCTGGGCGGGTTCACCACCTTTTCGACGTACGCCGTGGACATCCGGAAACTGGTCGACTCGGGCCACCCCGGAACCGGCCTCGCCTATCTCGTCGCGACTCTGTGCGCGGCGCTCACGGCGGTGTGGCTCGCGGTGACCGCGACCCGCCGCGCCTTGGTACGGAGGCGGCGATGACACGGCTGACGGGCAGCGCACTACGGGTGACGATCTTCATCGGCGAGAACGACGTCTGGCACCACAAGCCGCTGTACACGGAGATCGTGCACCGCGCCCACGCGGCGGGCCTGGCCGGCGCGAGCGTCTTCCGCGGTATCGAGGGCTTCGGCGCCTCCTCGCTGATCCACACCTCACGGCTGTTGTCACTGAGCGAGGACCTGCCGGTGGCGATCGTCATCGTGGACACCGAGGACCGCGTCCGTGCCTTCCTGCCCCAGCTCGACGAACTCGTCGGGGAGGGGCTGGTGATCCTCGACGACTGCGAGGTCATCAGGTACGCCGGCCGAGACGCCGAATCCGGCAAAACGGGCAAGAAAGGTAAGAGGTAGTTGTGAACTGGCTGCTGGTGATCGTCGGCGGAATGGTCGGCGCACCCCTGCGCTATCTGACCGACCGTGCGGTGCAGACCAGGCATGACACCGTCTTCCCCTGGGGCACCTTCGCGGTCAACGTCGTCGGCTGTCTGATCCTCGGCCTGCTGACCGGCGCGGTCGCCGCGGGGGCCGCGGGTTCCCACCTTCAGCTGTTCCTCGGGACCGGCCTGTGCGGGGCGCTGACCACGTACTCGACGTTCTCGTACGAGACACTACGGCTGACCGAGACCGGCGCGGGGTTCTACGCTGCGGCCAACGTGCTCGTGAGCGTGACGGCCGGGCTCGGCGCGGCGTTCGCGGGTGTCTCGTTCGCCCAGGCGTTGTGGGCGTAGGCACTGGACGTCACCCGCGCATAGTAAGACTGTCTACAGCACTGTCGACCAACCCTCCTCACCACCAGCCCCTCAGACCTAGAACTGGATCCCATGAGCGTCATCAACGTCGGTCAGGCCGTCGTCCTCGGAGTCGTCGAGGGAGTGACCGAGTTCCTCCCCGTCTCCTCCACCGGCCACCTCAAGATCACCGAGGGGCTGATGAACATCCCGGTCGACGACAAGGCCGTCGTCGGGTTCTCAGCGGTCATCCAGGTCGGCGCGATCGCCGCCGTACTGGTGTATTTCTTCAAGGACATCGTGCGGATCGTCTCCGCGTGGGGCCGGGGGCTGCGCAATCCCGAGGAGCGGCAGCACCACGACTACAAGTTCGCGTGGTGGGTCATCTACGCCACCATCCCGATCGTGATCGTGGGCCTCGCCGCCAAGCCGCTCATCGACGGGGCGCTCGGCTCCCTCTGGGTGGTCGCGGGCTCGCTGATCGTCGGCAGCGGTGTGATGTGGGCGGCGGACCAGATGGGCCGGCACAAGCGCGGTGAGGACGACACGTCCTTCAAGGACGCGATGCTGGTCGGCTGTTCGCAGATCCTCGCACTGCTCTTCCCGGGCTTCTCGCGCTCCGGCGCCACGATGTCGACCGCGCTCATCCTCGACCTGGACCGGGTCGCCGCCACCCGGCTCTCCTTCTTCCTCGGCATCCCCGCCCTCACCGGCGCCGGTCTGTACGAGCTGAAGGACGCCCTGGGTACGGGGGTGGGCGCCGCGCCGCTCGCGGTCGGCACGGTCGTCTCCTTCGTCGTCGCCTACGGGTCGATCGCCTGGCTGCTGAAGTTCGTCGCCAAGCACTCCTTCAACGCCTTCGTGATCTACCGGATCGTGATCGGTCTGGCACTGTTCGGGCTGCTGGCGAGCGGGACCCTCGCCGGCTGATCGCGGAAACAGCAGCTCACAGGGGGTGCGAAGCCGGTTTACAGGCTTCGCACCCCCTGAATGTTTCTTTTCACTCCCCTTGACAGCTCCCTCTTGTCACCCGCAGGATCACCCCGTGAACCTGTCAGACAGCCAGACAGGTGGATCGGTACCGCGGCGCGTCAGCGCCATGGAAGCGGTGCTCACCCACCTTCGCAGCGCCATCGAGCGCGGCGAATACGCCATCGGTGACAAACTCCCCTCCGAGGCCGAGCTGTGCCGCCGCCTGGAGGTCAGCCGGCCGGTGCTCCGCGAGGCGCTGCGGGCCCTGCAGGTGATGGGCCTGACCGTGTCCCGTACGGGCAAGGGCACCTTCGTGGTCGCCAACACGGTCGAGGACCCCACCTTCGGCGACTACGCGGCGAGCGACCTGCTCGAGGTGCGCCGCCACGTCGAGATCCCGGTCGCCGGTTACGCGGCGGTGCGCCGCACCCCGGAGAACCTCGACCACCTGGCCCATCTGCTGGACCGGATGGAGCGGGAGACCGACACCACGGCGTGGGTCGCGATGGACACGATCTTCCACATCGCGGTCGCCGAGGCCTCGCAGAACCCGGTCTTCCGCAGGGTGATCGAAGAGATCCGGGACGCGCTGGCCCGCCAGTCCGCCTTCCTCAACGAGCTCGGCGGACGGCGCGAACAGTCCAACCGCGAGCACCGGGCGATCGTCGAAGCGCTGATCGACGGCAGTGAACACGACGCGGTGGAGGCGATGTCCCATCACCTCGACCGCGTGGAGACCACCCTCACCGACATCGTGCGCCCCGCGCGTACGGACACCCCCACGGAAGGCGGACCCGAGGCGTGAGCGAGCAGTCCCTCAAAGGCGAGGCCACATCGGCCGGCAAACCGGCCGCGCACGTCGACGCCGGAGACGCGGGTTACAGCAAGTCGCTGAAGTCCCGGCACGTCAACATGATCGCCATCGGCGGTGCCATCGGCACCGGTCTCTTCCTCGGCGCGGGCGGACGGCTCGTCGACGCCGGCCCCTCCCTCTTCGTCGCGTACGCGGTGTGCGGCGTCTTCGCCTTCCTCGTCGTGCGCGCGCTCGGCGAACTCGTCCTGTACCGGCCGTCCTCCGGCGCCTTCGTGTCGTACGCCCGGGAGTTCCTGGGGGAGAAGGGCGCGTACGTCGCCGGCTGGATGTACTTCCTGAACTGGGCCACCACCGGGATCGCCGACATCACCGCCGTGGCCGTCTACACCCACTACTGGGGCATGTTCTCCGACATCCCGCAGTGGGTGATCGCGCTCATCGCGCTCGCCGTCGTCCTCACGGTGAACCTGATATCCGTACGCATGTTCGGCGAACTGGAGTTCTGGTTCGCGATCATCAAGGTGAGCGCGCTCGTCGTCTTCATGCTCATCGGCATCTTCCTGCTGGTCACCCAGCACCCGGTCGACGGCACCACCCCCGGCCCGTCCCTGATCACCGACAACGGCGGAATCTTCCCCAACGGCCTGCTGCCGATGCTGCTGATCATCCAGGGCGTCGTCTTCGCCTACGCCTCCGTCGAGCTGGTCGGTGTCGCGGCGGGCGAGACGGAGAACCCCGAGAAGATCATGCCGAAGGCGATCAACTCGATCATGTGGCGTGTCGGCCTGTTCTACGTCGGCTCGGTCGTCCTGCTCTCGATGCTGCTGCCCTGGAACAAGTACAGCGCGGGCCAGAGCCCCTTCGTGACCGTCCTGTCGCACATCGGCATCCCGGCGGCGGGCGGCGTGATGAACCTGGTCGTGCTCACCGCGGCCATGTCGTCCCTCAACTCCGGCCTCTACTCCACCGGCCGCATCCTGCGCTCCATGGCGATGTCGGGCTCCGCGCCCAGGTTCACCGGCGTGATGAGCCGCAGCCAGGTCCCGTACGGCGGCATCCTGCTCACCAGCGGGATCTGCGTCCTCGGTGTCGGCCTCAACTTCGTGGTCCCCGCCGACGCCTTCGAGATCGTCCTGAACTTCGCCGCCATCGGCATCCTCGCCACCTGGGGCATGATCATGCTCTGCCATGTGCTGTTCTGGCGGAAGACCCAGCGCGGCGAGCTGACCAGGCCGGGCTACCGCCTGCCCGGCTCCCCGTGGACCGAGATCGTGACGATCGGCTTCCTCGTCTCCGTCCTCGTCCTGATGTACGCCGACGGGGGCGCGGGGCGCACCACCGTGCTGTGTCTGCCGCTGATCGCCGTGGCGCTCGTCGCCGGGTGGTACGGGGTGCGCCGCCGGGTCTCCGGCATCCGTGACGGAGTGGACGCGTGAGCACGAGCATGACGTACGCCGCTTCGATCGCCGCCGCCCCGGTGATCCGCGAACCCCTGCACGCTCCCGTCGCCCAGCTCGTCCGCGGCTCAGTCGTCGAAGGCGTCCACTACGGCTCGGTGGTCGTGCTGGCCGCCGACGGCGGCGTCGACCTCCAGATCGGGGACATCGAGGCCGCGTTCTACCCGCGCTCGGCGCTCAAGCCCGTCCAGGCGGTGGCGATGCTGCGGGCGGGACTGCCGCTGGACGGCGAACTGCTCTCGCTGGCCGCGGCCAGTCACTCCGGCGAGGAACGGCACCTCGTCGGGACCCGGCGGATCCTGGAACTGGCCGGTGTCACCGAGGACGACCTGCGCAACGTGCCCGACCTGCCGTACGACCCGGTCGTGCGGGACGCCTGGATCCGCGAGGGGCGGCTGCCGTCCCGGCTCGCGCAGAACTGCTCCGGCAAACACGCCGCCATGCTGATGACCGCCCGGCTCAACGGCTGGTCCCTCGACGACTACCTCGACCCGGGCCACCCCCTCCAGCAGGCCATCGCGGAGATCGTCGAGGACCTCACCGGGCAGGCGATCGCCCAGGTCACCGTCGACGGTTGCGGCGCGCCCCTCTTCTCCGTCTCGCTGCACGGGCTCGCCCGCGCCGCCGCCCGGATCACCACCGCACCGGCCGGCACCCCCGAGGCGCGGGTCGCCGACGCGATGCGTGAGCACGCCGAGATGGCGTCCGGCTCCGGCCGCGATGTCGCGGCGCTGATGCGGGCCGTGCCGGGGCTGCTCACGAAGGACGGCTTCGAAGGCGTCCAGATGGCCGCGCTGCCGGACGGCCGGGCCGTCGCCGTGAAGATCGCCGACGGTGCGGACCGGGCGCGGGGGCCGGTGGCCGCGGCGGCGCTGGCGCGCGCGGGGGTCGCCCCGGCGTTGCTCGCGGAGTTCGGATCCGTGCCGCTGCTCGGGGGCGGTGCCGTTGTGGGCGGGCTTCGCCCGGCCCGGGTGCTCGATCCGCTCCCGGGCTGAGCGGCGTGCGACCTGGTCGTGAGGGTGCATCGCCGGGTGCGGGTTCGTCGTGGCTGGTCGCGCCCACGCGGCGGAGCCGCATCTTGTCACAGTCCCGCGCCCCTTAGGTTCGTGCTCCTCAGGCCTGGATCAGGGGCTCGCCTCCGCTGTCCGGCCGGGAGCGTCCCCGAAGTCTCTGTCGCCTGCCCCGCCCCTACGCCTCACCCAACCCACCCTCATCCCTCCGAAAGAGGACCGCTCAGTCATGACCGTCGCCGCAGCGCACCGCAGTGAACACGATCTGCTCGGGGACCGTGACGTCCCGGCCGAGGCGTACTGGGGCATCCACTCCCTGCGCGCCACCGAGAACTTCCCCATCACGGGAACGTCGATCTCCGCCTATCCGCATCTGATCGAGGCCCTGGCCGCCGTCAAGGAGGCCGCCGCCCGTGCCAACGAGGAACTCGGCCTGCTCGAACCGGAGAAGGCCATGGCCATCGTCGCGGCCTGCCGGGAGATCCGCGCCGGCAAACTGCACGACCAGTTCGTGGTCGACGTCATCCAGGGCGGCGCCGGCACCTCGACGAACATGAACGCCAACGAGGTCGTCGCCAACCGGGCGTTGGAGCTCCTCGGCCGCGCCAAGGGCGAATACCAGTACCTGCACCCCAACGAGGACGTCAACCTCGGCCAGTCGACCAACGACGTCTACCCCACCGCCGTCAAGGTCGCCACCGTCTTCGCCGTGCGCGAGCTGCTCAAGGCGATGGCCGTGCTCCAGGACGCGTTCGCCGCCAAGGCATTCGAGTTCCGTGACGTGCTGAAGATGGGGCGCACCCAGCTCCAGGACGCGGTGCCGATGACCCTCGGGCAGGAGTTCTCGGCGTACGCGGTGATGCTCGACGAGGACCGCAGCCGTCTCGCCGAGGCCGTCGAGCTGATCCACGAGATCAACCTCGGCGCCACGGCCATCGGCACCGGCCTCAACGCGCCCGCCGGATACGCCGAATCCGCCCGCCGCCACCTCTCCGCGATCACCGGGCTGCCCTTGGTCACCGCCGCCAACCTGGTCGAGGCCACCCAGGACTGCGGCGCCTTCGTCCAGATGTCCGGCGTGCTCAAGCGGATCGCCGTGAAGCTCTCGAAGAGCTGCAACGACCTGCGGCTGCTGTCCTCCGGGCCGCGCGCGGGCCTGGGCGAGATCAACCTGCCGCCGGTGCAGGCCGGTTCGAGCATCATGCCCGGCAAGGTCAACCCGGTGATCCCCGAGGTCGTCAACCAGGTCGCCTTCGAGGTGATCGGCAACGACGTCACCATCACCATGGCCGCGGAAGCGGGGCAGCTTCAGCTCAACGCCTTCGAGCCGATCATCCTGCACTCCCTGTCCGAGAGCATCACCCACCTGCGCACCGCCTGCCTGACCCTCGCCGAGCGCTGCGTCATGGGGATCACCGCCAACACGGAGGTGCTGCGCGCCGCGGTCGAGAACTCCATCGGCCTGGTGACCGCCCTGAACCCGCACATCGGGTACACGGCCGCCACCGACGTCGCCAAGGAGGCCCTCGCCACCGGGCGCGGCGTCGCCGAACTCGTCCTGGAGAAGGGCCTGTTGCCCGCCGAGCGGCTGGCGGCGCTGCTGCGGCCCGAGGTGATCGCGGGCAGCGGCACCCCGCAGGCGGTGTGACCCGATGCGCATCCGGACCGGCCCGGCG
This sequence comes from Streptomyces sp. NPDC058086, assembly GCF_042885015.1. Classification (NCBI taxonomy): domain Bacteria; kingdom Bacillati; phylum Actinomycetota; class Actinomycetes; order Kitasatosporales; family Streptomycetaceae; genus Streptomyces; species Streptomyces sp. NPDC058086. The sequence continues at coordinate 128,275 of NZ_JBHVST010000005.1, forward strand.
GCACAATGGTGATCATGGCTGCTTCGTCGTATCCGTCGTCCCCGACCTTCCAGCCGGTCCTGGAGCGCATCGCCACCGAGATCGGGCAGACACCCGGCCGCGGGCGGCCCGCCGACTACATCCCGGCGCTGGCCGCCTGCGACCCACGGAGCTTCGGCATGGCCGTGGCCGAGCTCGACGGCACGGTGTACGGCGTGGGGGACTGGCGCCAGCCGTTCTCCACGCAGTCCATCACCAAGGTCTTCACGCTCGCCCTCGACCTGGCACGTGAGGGCGACGAACTGTGGGAACACGTCGGCCGTGAGCCCTCCGGCAATCCCTTCAACTCGCTGGTACAGCTGGAGTACGAGAACGGCATCCCGCGCAATCCCTTCATCAACGCGGGCGCCCTGGTCGTCACCGACCGGCTCCAGACCCGTACCGGCGACGCGGCCGGCACCCTGCTGGCCTTCCTCCGTGCGGAGAGCGGCAACGCCGACCTCACCTTCGACAAGGAGGTGGCCGCCTCCGAGGCCACCCACGGCGACCGCAACGCGGCCCTCGCCCACTTCATGGCCTCGTACGGCAACATCGACAACCCGGTGCTGGCCCTGCTCGACCAGTACTTCCGTCAGTGCTCGATCGAGGCGTCCTGCGCCGACCTCGCCCTCGCCACGGGCTTTCTGGCCCGCCACGGCATCCGCGCCGACGGCTCCCGACTGCTCACCCAGAGCCAGGCCAAGCAGGTCAACGCGGTCATGCTGACCTGCGGCACGTACGACGCGGCGGGCGACTTCGCCTACCGCGTCGGCCTCCCCGGCAAGAGCGGCGTCGGCGGCGGCATCATCGCGGTGGTCCCCGGCCGCTGCACCCTGTGCGTGTGGAGCCCAGGTCTGGACGAGCGGGGCAACTCGGTGGCGGGCGTGGCGGCCCTGGACCGCTTCACGACACTGACGGGCGTTTCGGTGTTCTGAGTCCGTACGGGCGGGGTTTACCCCATCCCGGCTCGGCAGAGCGCCCCGTCAGGGGTGCGGGGCTGTGACAATATGCGGCTCCGCCGCGTGGGCGCGACAAGCCACAATGCACCCGCACCTGACGAAGCACCACGCGGAGGTAACTCTACGGACCCCGCCGGGAAGGCACGACGTCGCCTTCCGGCCACCCGCCCTTGACACGCTTGCCAAGTGTTGGCCAAGGCTCCCCTCGATCTCCACCGCTGTCAGGCCCTGGGCCTGACCGGTACCGCCTTCCTCGCGCTCGGCGGTGAGACGGCCGGCGCCCTGCCCACGCGGGACTTCCTCGACCCCGGCTCCGCGCGTGCCGTACTCGGCGTGGTCGGGGTCTACTTCGGCGTCGTCCTGCTGATCGCCGCGTGGGTGCTGCTCGGCAAGGTCGTACGCGGTCCCGAGCCGCCGACGCCGCGCGCACTGCTGCTGGTGCTCGCCGCGTGGGCGGCGCCGCTGCTGCTCGCGCCGCCGCTGTTCAGCAGGGACGTGTACAGCTACCTCGCGCAGGGCGCCATGGTCGACGCACACATCGACGTGTACGCCAACGGGCCCGCGCAGCTCGGCGGGCCGCTCGCCGACGAGGTGGCACCGGTGTGGCAGCAGACCGCGACGCCGTACGGTCCGGTCTTCCTCGCCGTCGCCTCCGCGCTGTCCGGCCTCACCCGCGGCGAGATACCGGCCGGGCTTCTCGGCATGCGGCTGGTCGCGCTGCTCGGCGTCGGCCTGATGGCGGCGGCGCTGCCCCGCCTCGCCCGGCACAGCGGTGCCGATCCGGCCGCCGCGCTGTGGCTCGGCGCGCTCAACCCGCTCGTGCTGCTGCACCTGGTGGCCGGTGCGCACAACGACGCCATCATGCTGGGACTGCTCGGCGTCGGCCTGGTCGCCGCGCGCGGCCGATGGCACCTCCTGGGCGTCGTCCTCATCACCCTCGCCGCACTGGTCAAGGCGCCGGCCGTGCTCGGCCTGCTGGCGGTGGTGGCGCTGCGCGGGCGTCGCGGAGTACTGCGCACGGTCCTGACCACGACCGGGGTCGCGCTCGCCACCACGGCCGTGGTGACCGCCGTGGCGGGCACGGGGTACGGCTGGATCGCGGCCCTGAAGACCCCCGTCTCCCCGCACAACTGGTCCCCCACCAGCGTGCTCGGCGGCGCCACCGGCGCCCTGCTGAAGGATCTCGGCAGCGGCCTCGCCCCGCTGGCGATGCCCGTCTGGCACGCGACCGGGCTGGTGGTGACGGTCCTGGTCGTCCTGTTCATATGGCTGCGTCTGCGGCCGGGCCCCATCTACGCGCTGGGCCTGAGCCTGGGTGCGGTCGCCGTGTTCGGCCCCGCGATCCGGCCCTGGTACGCGCTGTGGGGCCTGTTCCTCATCGCCGCCGCGGCGCCCAACGGCTCGGTGCGCCACCGGGTCGCGGCGGCCAGTGCGGTACTCGCGCTAGCCGTACTGCCCAGCGGCGGCCCGCCGGACGTCGATCAGGTGGTGCTGGCCGTTTCCGGCGGTGCGCTCGCCCTCGTCGTGCTCTGGCAGGCCCATCAGGCCGCCCGGGCCGAGGAGCCGGCGCGGCCGCCGGTGCTGGGGCGCACGGCATGAGACATCTGGACACCGACGGCCGACGGCTGCTCGGCCTGCTCTCACTCGTCGTCGCGGTGGGCGTGTTCACCGCGACCGTGCCGCTGCTGCGCGACTGGTTCGATCTGCGCGTCTACTACGGCACCGTCGACGCCTGGGTCCACCACGGCGGCCGGATCTACGACTACTGGGTGCCGGGAACCACGTACGGATTCACCTATCCGCCGTTCGCGGCCCTGACCATGCTGCCGATGGCGCTGATCGGGCTGCGTACGGCGATCGCCGTCTCCGTGGTGCTCAATCTCGCGGCGCTGGCGGTCGTGGTGTGGATCCTGGTCGGGCCCGCGCTGCGCCGCTACGGCTGGTACGGCTGCGCCCTCGCGGCCTGTCTGCTGGCCCTGCTCGAACCGGTCCGTGACACCTTCAGCTTCGGGCAGGTCAACCTCCTGCTGTTGGCCCTCGTCCTGAGCGACGCCTGGCTGCTGTCCACCGGCCGGGGACGCCGGGCGGGCGTCGGCATCGGGCTGGCCGCCGCGATCAAGCTCACCCCCGCGCTCTTCATCGGCCTGCTGCTGCTCGGCCGCCGCTGGCGCGCCGCCGGGGTCGCGACGGCCGTCGCCGCGGCGGCCACCGGTCTTGCGGCCTGGGCGGCGCCGGACGCCTCGCGTTTCTACTGGTCCGAGGCGCTGTGGGACACCAACCGCATCGGACGTCTCGCCTATGTCTCCAACCAGTCGGTGCAGGGCGTCCTGGCCCGGCTCGCCGCACCGGGCGAACCGAGTCGGGCCGTGTGGGCGGCGGCCGCCCTGCTGATCCTGTGCGTGTGGGCGTGGCGGACCTCGTGGGCGCTGGCCGACGAGGACTGGACGGCCGCGTTCGCCCTCACCGGTCTCGCCGCCTGCCTCCTCAGTCCGATCACCTGGGTGCACCACCTCGTCTGGCTGCTGCCGTCCTTCGCCGTACTGCTGCACCGGCACCGTGCTCGGGTCGCGGCGGCCCTGTACGCGGTGCTGTGCAGCAGCGTGGTGTGGCTCTGGTTCGACGACTCCTCCGGCCTCGACGGATTCCTCGGCAGCAACACGTACACGTGGATCACGCTGGGGCTGTTGCTGTGGCTGCCGGCCGGTCAGTCGCGGGTGGCCCGCACGCCCTTGAGTCGCAGGGCGAGGGCCACGCCGCCCGCGCCCAGACCCGCGGCGCCCAGGATCCCGGCCGTCTCCGGCCAGCCGCCGTCGGGGCCGTCCGCGGACCCGGTCCTCGCCTGTACGGGCGAGGCGCCCGCCGCCGGGACGGACCGGGTGTCGGGGAGCGATCCGACGGGTTCGACGTGTCCGGCGGCCGCGAAGCCCCAGTCGAGCAGTGAGCGGGCCTCCTCGTACACCGTGGTGCCGCCGCCCGCCTGAGGGTTCATCACCGTGACGACGAGGGTGCGTCCGCCCCGGTGTGCGGCGGCGACGAGCGTGTTGCCCGCGTTGGTGGTGTAGCCGTTCTTGACGCCGATCAGGCCCGGATAGGGCGCCACCCCGTCGGCGCCGGTCAGCAGCCGGTTGGTGTTCTGGATCTCGTACGGGTAGCCGTCGCCGGGGAAGGTGGCCTCGGCGGTGGAGCAGTAGCGTGCGAACTCCGGGTTGCGCAGGCCGGCCCGTCCGAAGACCGCGAGGTCGTACGCCGACGAGACCTGGCCGGGGGTGTCGTAGCCGTCGGGTGACTCGACGTGGGTGTCGAGGGCGCCCAGCGAGCGGGCCTTGGCCTGCATCCGGGCCGTCGTCCGGTGCCAGCCGCCGTTCATCGCGGCCAGTACGTGCACGGCGTCGTTCCCGGAGTTGAGGAAGACACCGCGCCACAGGTCGGACACGCGGTAGGTGTGGCCCGCGGCCACGCCCACCAGGCTGCTGCCGTCGCCGATGCCCTCCAGTTCCTCCTCCCTGACGGTGTGCTGGGTGCCGGCGGGCAGCGAGGGGAGCACGGTGAGCGCGAAGAGGGTCTTGAGAGTGCTGGCGGGCGGCAGCTTGAGGTGCGCGTCGTGCGCGGCGAGCACCTCGCCGGTACCTGAGTCGGCCACCACCCACGACAGCGCCGAGATGTCCGGCAGCGCGGGGGCGTCGGACCGTGTGCGTACCTGCGTCCCGGCCCGCTGGAGGTAGGGCGTCTGGGCGGCCATGGGTCTCGGCAGGCCCGTACCGAGGCGGGCGAGGGCCGGACTCGGCGAGAGGGCCAGTGCTCCGGCCACACAGAGGGCGGAGCAGGAGAAGGCGGTCAACGAGACGACCATCCGGGATGGGAATCCGATTGTCATACCGCCAACGTAGGAACGGAGTCGGCGTGCACCGGGGTGCCAGGCCCGAGCGAGGGGATGCAGTACCCGGATGCCACACGCGGGAGAGGTTCGGGAGGTCCGGCGCGGCGGATTCGCGGTGGGGTCAGGCGGTGGGCAGGGTCGGCTGGACCTGACGCAGGAAGGTCGCGTTGTCCGGCGTGGCGCGCAGCCGCTCCAGCAGGGTTTCCAGCGCGGCCTGGGCGTCCCGGGTCTGCAGGGCGCGTCGCAAGCCGCGTACGGCCGTCAACTCGGCCCCGGGCAGGAGAAGTTCCTCGCGACGGGTGCCGGACGGGGTGATGTCCACGGCCGGGAACACACGCCGTGAGGCGAGGGTCCGGTCGAGGCGGAGCTCCATGTTGCCGGTGCTCTTGAGCTCCTCGAAGAAGTAGTCGTCGGCGCGGGAGCCGGTCTCCACCAGGGCGGTGGCGAGGATGGTGAGCGAGCCGCCCTCCTCGGCGAGGCGCGCGGCGCCGAAGAACCGCTTGGGACCGTGCACCGCGGCGGCGTCGACGCCGCCGCTGAGGGTGCGGCCACCGGAGGCGGCCGCGTTGTTGTGCGCGCGGCACAGCCGGGTGAGCGAGTCCATCAGGATGACGACGTCCTCGCCCTGTTCGACGAGCCGCTTGGCGCGCTCGACGACGAGCTCGGCGAGGGCGATGTGCTGCTTCGGCGTCTTGTCGAAGGTCGAGGCGTAGACCTCGCCGCGGACGGAGCGCCGCATGTCGGTGACCTCTTCGGGCCGCTCGTCGAGGAGCAGCACGATCAGATGGCATTCGGGGTGGTTGCCCGCGACGGCGGCGGCGAGCTGCTGGAGCAGTACCGTCTTGCCGGTCTTGGGCGGGGCGACGATCAGCCCGCGCTGGCCCTTGCCGACGGGGGAGACCAGGTCGACGACGCGTCCGGCCATGCCGCTCGCCGGGTGCTCCAGGCGGAGCCGGTCGCGCGGGTGCAGCGGGGTGAGGTCGCCGAAGTGCGGGCGGCGCCGCAGCTCTTCGGGGGTGCGGCCGTTGATCCGCTCGACCTCGGCGAGTGCGCGAGGTCCGCCGCGTACGCCTTCGACGGTGTCGCCCTTGCGCAGGCCGTGACGGCGGATCAGTGCGGCGGAGACCTGGACGTCGGTCGGCGTGGGCAGGCAGCTCTCGGCGGCGCGCAGGTACCCCTGCCCGTTGTGCGCGATGTCGAGGACACCGGTGGCGTGGGCCGGGAGCTGCTTCTGTACGGGAGGGTGTTCGAGTGTGGTGGTCATGAGAGGGGGTCCTTTCGAGGACGGATTCATGAGGTCATGAGGAAGGGAGGGGATGTGCCGGGGGGAGGCGGCGTGCTCACGCCTCGGTGCGGCGGGGAAGATCACCTGAAAGAGCTACGGGTGACCGTGCTCGAAAGGTGATGCGAAGAAGCTGGTCGCCCGGTCCGAAAAGCTACGGGCGTGTCAGCGAAGGGAAGAGAATCGGCACCGGCGCCCGAGACGGGGCGTACACAAGTGCTCACCGCAGACTACCACGACTTGTGGTGAAGTGGCTGTGATCCGTCTCTCAGTGGCTCGCCAGGAGGCCGTACAACAGCGGAATGCGCGGCTCGTCCTCCGGCAGGCGCCACCAGCCGGACGGCGTACGGACCATCTGCGGCCAGCGCGGCCAGGGAAGCTCGTCGCTCTCCCGGAGCCGGCGGATACCCAGTCCCGCTCCCGTCAACGCGTTGACGACCTCGTCCATTCCGTGCATCCACTCGTAACTGTCGGTCGCGCCCTCGACGGCCGGTCCGTCGGTGTACGTGTAGGTCGCGTTCCTGTGCACGGCGTCCCGGCCGCCCAGGTAGTCGTGGCGCAGCAGCAGTTCGGTGCCCTCGTCCTCGGCGGGCTTGGGGCCCAGCGCGTTGAGCAGCGGATGGAACTCGGCGATGTACAACCGCCCTCCCGGGCGCAGCAGTCGAGCGACGACAGCGGCCCAGCGGTCCAGGTCGGGCAGATAGCACAGGGCGCCCTTGCCGGTGTAGATCACGTCGAACCGCCGCCCGTCCAGGGCTTCGACGGCGTCGTACACATTGGCTCGTACGTACGTCACGTCGGCGCCCGCCCGTGCCGCGATGTCGGCCGCGGCCGTCACGGACGCCTCGGAGATGTCCAGGCCGACGGTCCGCGCGCCGCGCTCGGCGAAGGCGATCGTCTCGGTGCCGAGGTGGCACTGGAGATGGAGCACGTCGAGGCCGGTCAGGTCCCCGAGGTCCTCCCACTCGAAGGCGGCGAACCAGCGCGCCGGGTCGAGCTTCTCGCCCAGCCCGTAGAACCGGCTGGCGAGATGGACGGGGGTCCGCGCGTCCCAGTTGGCCTGGTTGGCCCGCATCATCCGCTCGTGCTCGTCGGTCATGGAACCATCCAACCGTGGACGGAGGGGGATCCGGGGCAGGAACCGCGGATCGGCGCGTACGCCATCGCTGTCGGTCACGCGGTCGAGCGGGCAGAATCCTTCGTCGTAACGGCTCGCGGCGCCTGCGCCCGACTCCCCACCCCCACAAGGAGACATCCGGTGGACACCTCTCCCGGCACGCCGCACCGCATGGACCCGGCCGGCGGCTGCCCGCACGCCGACAACGCGCGGCTGCTCGAGCGCGGCGCCGTCGCGGCGGTGGTGCTGCCCGGCGAGGTGGAGGGGACGGCGGTGCTCGGGCACGAGGCGTTGAAGGAGTTCCTCGCGCATCCCGAAGTCGCCAAGGGCGCCGAGCACTTCACCGAGCTGAGGGAGGGGCGGATAGCGCCGGGGTGGCCGCTCGCCACCTTCGCGACCGTACGCGGGATGACGACGGCGGACGGTGCGGACCACCGGCGGCTGCGGTCGCTGGTGAGCAAGGCGTTCACCGCGCGCCGGGTCGAGGAACTGCGGCCCCGGATCGAGGCGTTGACGGCGGGACTGCTCGACGACCTCCGGGCCGCGGCCGAGCGGGACGGCGGAGTCGCCGATCTGCGGCGGCACTTCGCGATGCCGCTGCCCATGGGGGTCATCGGGGAACTGCTCGGAGTGGACGCGGAGCACCGCGACCGGCTGCACCACCTGTCGAACCAGGTGGTCGCCACCGACATCGGCCCCGAGAAGGCCCTGGCGGCCAACCGTGAACTCGTCGCCGTGCTCGCCGCCGTGGCCGTCGCGCGGGGCGAGCGGCCGGGCGACGACCTCACCAGCGCGCTGATCGCCGCCCGGGACGAGGAGGGCGACCGGCTCAGCCAGGAGGAGCTCATAGGCACCCTGGTACTGATGATCATCGCGGGGCACGAGACCACGCTCAACCTCCTCACCAACGCCGTACGGGCGCTCTGCGGCCATCGGGACCAGCTGGAGCTGGTCATGAAGGGCGAGGGCGGGGTGGGCTGGGCGGACGTGGTCGAGGAGACCCTGCGCTGGGACGCGCCCGTCAGCTACTTCCCCTTCCGCTATCCGTTGCGGGACCTGACCGTCGACGGCACGGTGATCCCCAAGGGGACGCCCGTGCTGGCCGGTTACTCGGCGGCGGGGCGCGACCCGGTCGTGCACGGTCCGGACGCCGACCGCTTCGACGTCACCCGGCCCGGCAGGCCCGGCGCCGCCCGGCACCTCTCCCTCGGCCACGGCGCCCACTACTGCCTCGGTGCCCCGCTGGCGCGCATGGAGGCGACCATCGCGCTGGAGCGGCTGTTCACCCGCTTCCCCGACCTGGACCTCGCCGTGACGGAGGCGGAACTCTCCCGGCACTCCAGTTTCGTCGGCAACAGCGTGCGGGCACTTCCGGTACGGCTCGGCACCTCCCACGGCTGACCGCGCGCATACCGCCGTACGACACCGCGCCGCATACCAGCCATACGACACCGCGATGCCCCCGCGCCGACCCTTTTCTTGTTCTCGGCAATGGCCGTCCCTACGCTGCCAGCACCGCACACCGGCGGTACTGGACAAGGGACATGGCAATCATGGGTCGACTGGCCGGAAAAATCGCTTTCATCAGCGGAACGGGGGCCGGAATAGGGCGGGCCGCGGCCCAGGTATTCGCCGCGGAAGGCGCCACCGTATTCGGCTGCGACCTCGATGCCGACGCCGCCGCGGAAACGGTGGAACTCGTCGAGAAGGCCGGCGGCGTCATGCGGTCCCTTGCTCCGGTGGACCTCTCCACCGAGGCGGGCGCCCGCGAGTGGATCAACGCGGGGATCGAGGCCCTCGGCGGGATCGACATCCTCTACAACAACGCCTCCGCACTGCGGAACGGGCCGTTCGCGACCATGCCGGCCGAGGACTGGTACTTCACCATCAAGAACGAGCTCGACATCCCCTACTTCTGCACGCAGGCGGCCTGGCCGCACCTGATCGCCCGCGGCGGCGGAGCCGTCCTCAACGTCGCCTCGGTGGCCGCCGTCCGGGGCGCCCCCTTCATGCCGATGGTCCCGCACGGCGCCGCCAAAGGCGGGGTGCTGGCGATGAGCAAGCACCTGTGCGCGGCCGGCGCCCCGCACCACATCCGGGTCAACACCATCGCCCCCGGCATGACCCGCACGGCCGCGACCGCGCCCTTCCTCGACGACCCCGACGGACCGAAGGCGCAGCTGGAGGCACGGATCCCGGTGGGCCGGGTGGGCGAGCCCGAGGACATCGCGCGCGCCGCCGCCTTCCTCTGCTCCGACGAGGCGGCGTTCGTCAACGGCGCCAACCTGATGGTCGACGGCGGCGACAGCGCGATGGCGGGCTGAGCGCCGGTGACCGTCCGACTCGACCACGTGGGCGTCAACGTACGCGATCTGCCCGCCCAAACCATCTGGTACCAGGGGGCGTTCGGGCTCAGGACCGTCTTCGAGTTCACCCTCGAAGGACCCGGTCTGAGCGCCGTCGTCCTGGAGCATCCGCACGGCTGGCGCGTCGAACTCCTCGCCAGGCCCGGATCCGCGCCGGGGCTGCGGGCCCCGGACCCGCTGACCGCCGCCCTCACCGAGGGATACGGACACTTCGCGGTCACCACCCCCGAACTCGACCCCGTCTACGCGGCCTTGGTGGCGCACGGAGCGGGCGAGGCCATGAAACCGGGTCCTTCCCCCGAACCCGGTATTCGCATGGCCTGGGTCACCGACCCCGAGGGAAATCTCATCGAACTCATAGAGAAAAACGCAGAGTGAGGGCACGCACGATGACGGATTCGATCTCCACGAGCTCTTTGAAGAAATTGGACCTCGGAACACTCATAGCCTGCTGTCTCGCAGTCGCCGCCGCGCAACTGTGCATTACCGTTCCGTCCCCCATCAATGGCGAAATCCAGGCCGCCTTCGGGGCGTCCGGTTCCCAGGTCGCCTGGGTCACGTCCGCCTTCATTCTCCCCACCGCCATTCTTGAACTGAATTTCGGTGTGGTCGGAGACCTCTTCGGCCGCAAGCGCCTGCTGGTGCTCGGCGGGCTCGTCCTGGCGTTCGGCGAACTTCTTAATGCCACCTCCCAGAACATCACCATGATGTGGATCGGGCAGGCGCTGGCCGGTATCGGCGCCGCGGCGCTCTTCCCCAGTTCCCTCGCGGTCATAGCGGCCGCCACCCCGGACGGGAAGGACCGTGCCAAGGCGGTCTCCACCTGGGCGCTCAGCATCTCCCTCGCCTCCGCGGTGGGACCGCTGTCCTCCGGTGTGCTCGCCACCGTCGCCGACTTCCGCTGGGCGTTCGTGCCGCCCGTCGTCCTCGGCCTGGCCGTCGCCGTCGCCTGCTGGAAACTGGTCACCGACTCCAAGGCCCCCGAAGGCCGCGCCCTGGACTGGCCGGGCCAGATCACCATCGCCGTCGGCCTCACCGCCCTGCTCTGGGGCATCATCGAGGGCGGCGACCGCGGCTGGGGCAGCGCGGCGATCGTCGGCGCGCTTGCCCTCGCGGCGGTGGCCCTCGTCGGCTTCGTCGTCGCCGAGACCCGCGCCGCCTCACCCATGTTCAACCTGGACCTGCTGAGGATCCCGTCCTTCGCCGCGGCGGCCGTCGTCGCCCTGGCCGGCATGTTCGGCTTCATCGGCACCGCGTACTGCGTCTCCATCCGCCTCGGCGCCGTGATGCATCTGAGCGCGCTGCGCGCCAGCATGCCGTTCGTGATCCTCCAGCTGATCCCGCTGCTCCTGGCACCGGTGCTCAGCAGGATGCTCACCCGCGTCGACGCCCGCTGGCTCCTGATGGGCGGACTGCTGCCGATGGCCGCGGGACAGTTCTGGATCGCCGCGCTGCCCATCACCACGACCTCCCTCCCCGCCTTCATCGGCCCGGTGCTGCTGCTCGGCGTCGGTTTCATCTGCGTCGTCTCCTCACTGACCTCGGCCGCCGTGAACGCCGTACCGATCCACATGACCGGCATGGCCAGCGGCGCCACCAGCCTGGTCCGTGAGTTCGGCCAGGGCCTCGGCCCGGCCGTCATCAGCACCATCGCGATGAGCGCCGCGTCCTCCGCCCTGGTGGGCAAGCTCAACGGCGCGGACGCCGGCATGGAGGCCGCCGCGGGCCCGCTCGCCGTCGTCAACGCGGGCAGCGACAGCGCCAGGGCCGCCGCGCAGACCGCGCTCGGCCACGGCATGGCCCTCGGCGTGGTGATCTGCGGCTGCGCCTCCCTGCTCGGTGCGCTGGTCACCCTCCTGCTGGTGCGCAAGAACACCGCCCGAGCAGCTGTCGGCGCCACCAGCGAGCCGTCGGCGCGGACGGCCACCGCGTAGCGCGGATCTTCACGAAGAGGCCGGGACCCGGGTCCCGGCCTCTTCGTGTGCCCGGGGTGTCGATTCGGCGCGGTCCCGTTCGTCGGTGGGGTGTAGGAAGTTCATGAGCACCGGGAGGAACCATGAAGTACATGCTGCTGGTCTGCGGCGACGACACGGCCGACGCCTCCGGCATGGCACCCGTCGAACCCTGGGTCGAGGAGCTCGGCGCCGAACGGGGCGTGCGGCTGCACGGCCACCGCCTCAGCGATCCCGCCGACGCGGTCACCGTACGGGTGCGCGGCGGCGAGGTGCTGCGCACCGACGGGCCGTTCGCGGAGACGAAGGAGTACGTCGCCGGATACGACATCCTCGAGTGCGACAGTATGGAAGAGGCCGTCGAGGCGGCCGCCAAGCACCCCGTGGCAACCGTGGGGGCCATGGAGGTGCGCGCGTTCTGGGAGGACGAGGACGCCGAGGGGGAGATCCGCCGACTCGACGACGAGCTGACGGCGGCCTTCCGTGAGCGGGACGTCGACCGGTGGCTGGCCTGCTACACGCCGGACACGGAGGTGTTCCACCCGATGAGCGGCCTGGAGGAAAGCGGAACCGACGCCCTCCGCAAGGCCCAGGAGTGGTTCTACTCCACCGTGACCGGGCCCGTACGCCGCGAGGTGCTCGCCTTCCGTCTCCGCGTCGACGAAAGCGTCGCCTTCAGCCACGGGCTCGTCCGGATCCGGGGCACGTTCACCACGGGCGAGCCGCTGGACAGCACAGTGCGCGTGACGACCGGCTACCGTGCCGTGGGAGACAGTTGGCTGATCGCCCACGAGCACGCGTCGGTCCCGTTCGACGCGGGCATCGAGGAGGTCCGGTCATGAAGTACGTCCTGTTCATCTGCACCCCCGTCGGCGGCGAGGAGCTGAGCCCCGCCGAGATCGCCGACGACCCCCGCTTCACCTCGTACATCGACGAGGTCCGAAGCCGCGACATCGTCAAGGGCGGCGCACGGCTGCGGCCGTCCACCGACGCCACCACCGTCCGTGTCCAGGGCGACGAAGTCCTGCTCAGCGATGGCCCATTCGTGGAGTCCAAGGAGTACGTGGCCGGCTTCGACCTCATCGAGGTCGCCGACCTCGACGAGGCCATCGCGCTCGCGTCCCGGCATCCGGCGGCGCTGGGCGGCGGCTCGGTCGAGGTGCGGCCGGTCTGGGAGTGAGCGACATCGGTGACGTGGAGGCGGCGGTCACCGCCGCCTTCCGCGAGGAATGGGGCCAGGTCGTCGCCACCCTGATCCGGGTGACCAGCGACTGGGACCTCGCCGAGGAGTGCGCGCAGGACGCCTTCGCGCAGGCCCTGGACCGGTGGCGGCGCGATGGAGTGCCGAGCCGCCCCGGCGCCTGGCTGACCACGACCGCGCGCCACCGGGCCCTGGACGTGCTGCGCCGCGAGGCGGCGGGGGCCCAGAAACTGCGGGAGGTGGCCGTGCTGGCGCGGGACGACGGGCCGTGCGACCCGGAGTACGACGGCGACGACAGCGGCGTCCGCGACGACCGTCTGCGTCTGATCTTCACCTGCTGCCACCCGGCGCTCCCCATCGAAGCCCGGGTGGCACTGACCCTGCGCACCCTCGCAGGGCTCACCACCCCCGAGATCGCCCGCGCCTTCCTGGTGCCCGAGGCGACCATGGCGCAGCGCCTGGTGCGCGCCAAACGGAAGATCCGCAACGCCGGCATCCCCTACCGCGTACCGCCCGCGCATCTGCTGCCCGAACGCACCACCGGCGTCCTCGGCGTGGTCTACCTGCTCTTCAACGAGGGGTACGCCGCCACGTCCGGCGCCGATCTGGTGCGTACGAACCTCTGCGCGGAGGCCATCCGGCTCGCCCGTGTCCTGGCCCGCCTGATGCCCGACGAACCCGAGGTCCTCGGTCTGCTCGCCCTCCTGCTGCTGCACGACGCCCGGCGCGCCACCCGGGTGGACACGGCCGGCGAGCTGGTGACGCTGGAGGACCAGGACCGTACGGCCTGGGACAGGGCCGCCGTCGACGAGGGCGCCGCCCTCCTGGAGACCGCCCTGCGCCGCGGACGCCCGGGGCCCTACCAGATCCAGGCCGCCATCGCCGCCTGCCACACCACCGCCGCGACGGCCGAGGACACGGACTGGGCCGACATCGCCGCGCTGTACGGGGAACTGGCGCGTTTCGTGCCCTCCGCCGTGGTACGGCTCAACCGTGCGGTGGCGGTGGGCATGTCCGAGGGCCCGGAAGCGGGGCTGGCGCTCGTCGCGGAGCTGGAGCGGGAGGGCGAGCTGGAGGGCTACCACCTGCTGGCCGCCACCCGCGCGGACCTGCTGCGACGGATGGGACGCCCGGTGGAGGCGGCCGAGGCGTACGCCCGGGCGCTGGAGCTCGTGGAGAACACGGCCGAGCGGCGCTTTCTGGAGAAGCGGCTCGCGGAGTGCCGATCGGCGTAGGACCCGTCCCCGGCGACGGTCCCCGGACCGGGCGGTCACGGCGACCGTCCCCGGACCGGGCGGTCACACCGAGTCGAGCGCGTTCGTGATCGCCTTCACGCCGCCGTGCGCCGAGTAGCCGCCGTCCACGGTGATCTCGGCGCCGTTCACGTAGGACGACTCGTCGGAGAGCAGATACACGACCAGCGGCGCGACCTCCTCGCAGCTGCCCGGGCGGCCCTGCGGAGTCATCGAGAGGTGCGCCCGGGTGAAGACCGGGTTGGCCGTCGCCATCAGCGGGGTCTCGATGTAGCCGGGGTGGATGACGTTCGTACGGATGCCGCGCGGCGCCAGCTCCAGCGCGGCCACCTTCGACAGGCCGCGCAGCGCCCACTTGCTCGCCGTGTACGCGACCGCGTGATGGGCGGTGAGAGCGGCCACCGAGCCGACGTTCACGATCGAGGACCCGGGGGGCATCAGCGGGGCGAGGGCCTGGACGCCGAGCATCGGGCCGGTGGTGTTCACCGCGAACGCCCGGTTCCAGTCGGCGAGTTCGACCGCGCCGAGACGGGCTCGCATCGGGATCCCGGCATTGTTGACGAGCCCGTGCACGGCCTCCAGGGAGCTCGCCAGGGCCGCCCAGTCGTCCGGGGACGACACGTCCAGGTGGTGGTAGCGCACGTCGAGGCCGTCGGCGCGCAGGGCGGCGGCGAGCTTCTCGCCGGGCTCGTCGAGGACGTCCGTGGCGACGACCGAGGCCCCCTCGTGGGCCGCCGCCGCCACCTCCACGGCTCCCTGGCCCTGTGCGGCTCCGGTGATGACGACGGTACGACCGGCCAGGCGCGTACGGCTCACGGCTTCCTCCAAGGGGGCGTGGGTTCGCTCCCCACGCTAGGAAACCGGGGCCAGCTCCGGAAACGCATGTTCGCCATGGCTGGCATCCACGCCGACGATCTCCGCGGGCGCGGGATCGTCCAGCGACGCGCCCACCTTGCGGACCGTCTCCCGCAGCCACCGGTGCGCGGGATCCGCGTGCCGGTTGTGGTGCCAGTACATGGCCTCCACGAGCGGCACGTCCGGGAAAGGCGTCGGTACGACGGCACAGCGAGCGAAGCCCTCGTAGCGCCGGGCGAGCCGCTCGGGCACCAGGGCGACCAGATCGGTGCCGCTCACCAGGAACGGCAGCACGTTGAAGCCAGGCGTGCTGACCTGCACCCGGGGCGTGATGCCGAGCGTCTCCAGCTGGCGGTCGGCGGGTGTGAGCTTGCCGATGCCGCACGCCGCGTGCGGCATCTCCGCCAGATCGCGCAGGGCGAGCCGCCCGTCCACCAGGCGCGGGTTGTCGGGGTCGACGAGACACACGAACCGGTCGTGCATCACGGCCTCGCTGACGCCCGGCAGCTGATACCCGAGCGGCACGATCATCAGGTCGTGACAGCGCAGATGAGTCTCCGTCTCCAGCTGCCCGTCCACGATGGGGTGGAAGTCGATACGGACGCCCGGCGCCTCCTGCGCGATGGCCCGCAGCAGTGGCTCCACGAACACCGTCATCACATAGTCCGACATCACCACCGAGAAGCGCTGCCGGCTGCGTGCGGGTTCGAAGTGCCGGGTCAGCGAGAGCGCCTCCTCGGCCTTGTGCAGGGAGGCCTGGACGACCGGCAGGAGGCGCTCCGCGAGCGGCGTCAGCTCGTACTCACGCCCCACCCGCACCAGCAGCTCGTCGTTGAAGTGCCGCCGCAACCGCGCCAGCGAGCCGCTCATCGCGGACTGGCTGGTGGACAGCCGCACCCCCGCGTGGGTGACGTTCTTCTCCTCCAGGAGGGCTTCCAGCGCCACCAGGAGATTCAGGTCGATCGCTCCGAGACCCATGTGTGTCTCCTTCCGGCCGCGTCGTTGAAGCTCGGTGAAACGGGAGCGTAACGACCGGGTTCCCGCCGAGGAAAGGTCCGGGAGGCAACTCACAGGGATCCGATGGCAGCCATCGGATCCCCGGATGTGTGCAGGTCGAAAGGGGGACGGAGGGTTACGGCCGGGGCGTACGGCCGCGCTTGCGGGCCCGTGGCAGGTACACGTCCGTGCGCCCGGGGACGATCCGGTTGGAGACGCTGCCCAGGCGTTCCACGGCGAGCGTCACCTCGTCGCCGGGCTTCAGGGGCGGCGGCGTACGTTCCCCGACGCGTCCCCAGAACTCCGCGAGCGCCCCCCAGCCACAGGTGCCCGAGCCGAGGATGTCGCCGGGGCGCACCCAGGTGTCGCGGGCTGCGTAGGCGACCATCTCCTCGAAGGTCCAGGAGACGTTGGCGAGGGTGTCGCGGCCGATCAGCTCGCCGTTGAGGGCGACCGTCATCTCCAGGTCGAGGAAGCCGTCCGGGTCACGCCGGTCCGCCACCTCGTCGGCCGTGACCAGGTACGGGCCGAGGGTGTTCGCGAAGTCCTTGCCCTTGGAGAAGCCGAGCCCGAGGTTCTTCTCCGGTTTCTGCAGATCACGCGCCGACCAGTCGTTGAAGACGAGGTAGCCGACGATGTGCTCGCGGGCCCGCTCGGGCGTGAGGTCCCGGCCCGCGCGGCCGACGACCGCGCCCACCTCCAGCTCGAAGTCGAGCACCGAGCAGCCCGCCGGTACCGGAACGTCGTCGTGCGCGCCGTAGGCCGCGTGCGGGTTGGTGAAGTAGAAGTTCGGCGCCCGGTACCACTCCTCGGGCACCTGCTCCAGACCGTCCAGCGACTTGGCGACACCCTCGATGTGCGCCTCGAAACCGACGAAGTCCCGGATGGACGGCGGCGTCAGCGGGGGCAGCAGCCGTACCTGATCCACCGTCAAGTCGCTCTTGATGGAAAGCGCTTCGCTGCCGGCGGCATGCAGCGCCTCCTGCTCGACGAGCGACAGGACGGTGGTGCCGGGCGGCAGCGGATGGATGATCCCCTCCCGGACGACCCCGGCGTGTTCCACGCCCTCGTACGCGTATGTCGTGAACCGCATGCCCTATCGCTCCCAGTCGTTGGTGTTGGTGACGGTCCCGGCGCTCAGATGGCCCACGAAGAGGCCCTTCGGGTCGCGCGCCGCCCGGATCTCCCGAAGCCGCTCCCACTGCGCGTCACCCATGAACCTCAGCTGCCGCACGGTGAAGTCGCAGTCCCCGAGGTACTGGCCCGCGGTCACCGGCCGCATCGCCGCCATCGCCTCGTCGAGCCAGCCGCGCAGCTCGGCGTCGCGCCCGGGATCGTCGTGGATGACGTAGGTGGCGCTGTAGATCTCGGACTGCAAGGAGAAGGCCATGTCCGGGAGTTCACGCAGCGGGGCCATCGAGAACCAGATGGTGAAGGTCTGCCGGGTCGGCTGTTCGGTGAACGCCTTCCGGATCGCCGGCACGACCTCGTCGGCGGACCCGGTCAGCCAGGCGTTGTCGACGAGGTAGCGGTGCCCCTCGGGGTTGGCGAGGCGCTGGCCCTGAAGCTGCTCGGCGAGGGTCGTCGGCTGCGCTTCGATCCGCAACAGCGCCCGGTCCGCGTACGGGTTGGCGTGCAGCGGGGCCAGTGCCTCGGCGGCCTGCTCGGCGGTGTCGGTCATCGACACGCCCGTGACCAGCAGCACCGGCCCGTCCCCGGCGGGCGGGGTCTGTGTCAGGGCGACGATCTCGACCAGGTCGGAGACGGTGTGGTGCATGCCGTGCAGCCAGGTCATGACCTCGTCGAAGAGGGCGAGCGGGTACGCGTGCACGGTGTGCGCCAGATGCTTCGGCAGCGGGCGGGTGCGCAGATGGAAGCGGGTGACGACCCCGAAGAACCCCGGGCCCGCGCCGCGCGCCGCCCAGAACAGGTCGCTGTGGTGCGTCTCGTCCGCACGCACCAGCTCGCCCTCGGCGGTGACGACGTCGATCGCGACGACGTTCTCGGCCGCCCAGCCCCAGCCGCGCGCGTTCCAGCCCTGCCCGCCCTGGAGCAGAAAGCCGCCGATGCCGACGGAGGGACAGTGCCCGCCGTTGAAGAAGCGGCCGAACTCCGCGAGGTACGGGTTGAGTTCGTCGCCGCCCTTGACGCTGGGCGTCGCCGTCACGATCCCGGTCCGCGGGTCGTACGCCATCTCGCGCAGGCCCCCGAGGTCGATCAGCAGCGCGTCCTCGCGCACCGACCAGGCGGCCCAGCTGTGCCCGCCGGAGCGGACCGCGACCTGCCAGCCCCGCTCCAGGGCGAGTCGTACGCCGTCGACGACGTCCCGTTCGGACGCGGCCGTCAGCACGGCCGCGGGGGTGCGGTCCGACGGGCGGCGGGCGTTGAAGACCCGGCCGAAACACGCCTCCTCGAAGTCCTCGTCGCCGGGGAAGTGGAGGGCGCCTGAGAAACGGTTGACGTGCACGCTCGTACTCACTTGACCGCGATCGGGTTGACGGGAGCGCCCACCGCGCCGGTCACCGGCAGTGGCGCCGCGATCAGCAGGAACTCATGGACACCGTCGGCGGCGCAGTCCTCGGCCAGCTCCTCCAGGTCCCACATCTCGCCCAGCGGGAGGCCCATGTTGGGGATCGCGATCTGGTGCAGCGGGGACATCGCCGGCTGGGCGAACTCGTACGGGCGTACTTCGAGTCCCCAGGTGTCGGAGGCGATCGCCGCGATCTCAGTACGGTGCAGCCAGCCGAGCGTGGTGAAGGAGAGGCCCGGGGCGTCCCCGGCGGCGTACCCACCCCACGCGCCGAGTCGCCGTACCCGCCCCAACTGCCCGGTCCTGACGAGGACCAGATCGCCGCGCCGTACGGACGAGGTGGCGCCCTGCGCCTCGATCGTGGTGCGCAGATGCTCCTCCAGGATCGGGAAACCGTCCGGGAGTTCGCCGTGTTCGTCGCCGACCGCGCGGCCCACGTCGAGCAAGACACCGCGGCCGGTGAAGGCGTCCTTCATGTGCTCGATGCCGGTGACCGAGTCCCCGTCGCCGTTGACGATGGTGCACGGACGGCCGTTCCAGGCCTGCTTGTTGTCGTAGATGTGCCCGAGGCCGTCCCACTGGGTGGAGGCCTGGAGCGGCATCACCACATGGTCGTCGGCGCCCCCGAAGCCGTGCGGGAAGCCCTGCGTCCCGGCGGCCGCGTCCGAACCGGTGTCCTTCATGTAGTGGACGGGGTTGATCCGGCCACGGAAACCGCGCTGCGGGCCCCTCTCGTTGAACTCCTGGGAGAGCGAGAACGACCGGCCCCGCCGGACCAGGCCCGCCGCGTGCGCCCGTATCGCGTCGTCGATGAAATTGAGGGTGCCCAGCACGTCGTCCTCACCCCAACGGCCCCAGTTCCGGTAGGCGGAACGGGCCTTGGCGAGCTCTTCCTCAATCGGACCCAGGCTCATCGAGTACGTCCATTCTGTAGCAGGTCGAGAGCGTTGCCCCCGGCGACGGCGACACGGTCGGCCGGGGCCAGTCCGGCGGCGTCCAGCCGGGCCACCGGGTCCTCGACGCCCATGTCGAAAGGGTGATCGGTGCCGAGGACGACCCGGTCCGCGCCGACCTCCTCGACCAGATGGCGCAGGCCGCCCGGGGTGTAGACGAGCGCGTCGAACCACATGCGGCGCAGATACGCGCTCGGCGGCTCCGCGCAGCCGCGCGCGTCCTCGCGCACGTGCCAGGCGTGGTCGCAGCGGCCGATGTACGTCGGCAGATAGCCCCCGCCGTGCGCGGCGACGAGCTTGAGTCGCGGGAAGCGGTCCAGGACACCGGTGAAGATGAGGTGCGAGAGCGCGACCGTCGTCTCGACGGGCTGCCCGACCGTGTTGCCGAGGTAGTGCGTGGCCAGCCGTTCCCCGAGCGAGCAGCCCCAGGGGTGCACGAAGACGACCGCGCCGAGCTCCTCGGCCCGCCGCCACACCGGGTCGTGCGCCGGGTCCGCGAGCTCCGCCCCGTCCACGGTCGTGGACACGCTGATCCCGTACAGGCCGTACTCCGTGACCGCCTTGTCGAGGAGCGCGACCGCGAGGTCCGGATGCTGGAGCGGGACCGTGCCCAGGCCGTACAGCCGCTCCGGCGCGACCGCGCAGTGCGCGGCCACGGCCTCGTTGACCGTGTGCGCCAGGCGTATGCCGAGATCCGCGTCCGCCCAGTAGTGGTGCATCGGCATCGGGCCGACCACCTGGAGGTCGACGCCCATTGCGTCCAGGTCCGCGAGCCTGGTCGTGACGTCCGTCAACTTCGGTGCGAGGTGCTGGAGTTGGGCGCGGTTGACCGCCAGTGACGTGGGGGAGTGCGCCCGCTGCTCGGCGGCCAGCTCGGCGGCCAGGCCGGGCGTGCCCGCGCACAGCGCGTCGGCGGCGGGGACGGCGAGGTGACCGTGGAAGTCCACGACGGGAACGTTCATGCGGCGGCCGTCAGATAGTCCAGGGTCTCCGACATGATCCGGCCGGGGTCCGCGCCGGGCGTCTCCGGATGGATCTCCCAGTCGGCGAGGCGCAGCGAGTTCTCCAGCACCACCCGCACCCGGGGCAGCCGGCGCGCCATGAACGTGTCGAGCGCCTTGTCGAGCGGCGCCCCACCGGTGACGAGTTCCGCGAGCACGACCGCGTCCTCGGCGCACATCGCGGCGCCCTGTGCGATCAGCGGCGGGCAGGCGTGCGCGGCGTCCCCGATGATCACCGTACGGCCCCGGTACCAGGGCTCGTCGACGAGGATCGCCTCGATCCACCGGTAGTCGACCGGGGCGTCGTCCGGCAGCGAGGCGAGGATCCTGCCCCAGGTGCCGCCGTACCCGGCGCCGCGCTCACGCAGCAGCGACAGCGGGGCGCGCGGGCCGATCAGCGAGGCGTCGAGGTTCTCGTCGAGCAGGTAGGCGTAGCACTGGTCGGGCGAGATGGGGCTGTAGCCGGCCTTGTAGCGCGGGCCACCGTAGTACACCTCCGCGCAGTCCATCTCGGGCGGGCGCTGCGCGACCACCCGGAAGATCGACATACCCACCGGGCGGGGCCTGGTGGTGATCCCGATCAGCTGCCGCATCCGCGAGTTGATGCCGTCGGCGCCGACCACGAGGTCGTAGCGGCCGCTGGTGCCGTCGGTGAACGTGACGTCCACATGGCCGGGGGACTGGTCGAGCTTCGCCACGCTCAGCGCGAGCCGGACGCGTACCCCCTGCGCGTAGACCGCGTCGCACAGCGCGTCCTGAAGGTCCGAGCGCAGCGCGCCCGCCGTCGACGGCAGCTCACCGCCGCCGGTGTGCGGGGTGCGCAGCTCGGCGAGCAGTCCGCCGTCGGCCCGGCGCAGCCGCATCACGTCGAACGGGACGGCCCGGGCGAGCACCCGGTCGAGCACGCCCACCGAGCGCAGCGCCTTGAGCGCGTTGCCCTGGACAGTGATGCCGTGGCCCACACCGAACCACTGGGGCGATACCTCGGCGAGTTCGACCTCGGCGCCCCGCTGGGCGAGCGCGAGCGACAGCACGCTACCGGTGATGCCGCCGCCGACGACGAGCACCTTGTGTACGGGCATGGGCGATCCTTGCGAACGTAGAAGAAGAAGGAGGAGGGGTGTGGTCAGGCGGTGAAGCGGTCGCCGAGCGTGCGGTAGTGCTCGACGGCGGGTGGCGCGGCGAAGAACGGGCCGACCAGGGAGCGCCACCGCTGGAAGCGCTCGGAGCTGCGGAAGCCGACCGTGTGCGCCTCCACGGATGTCCAGCCGACCAGCAGCAGATAGCGGTCCGGGCGCTCCTCGCAGCGCAGCAGCTCGGTCCAGCGGAACCCGTCCGCCTCGGCGAGCACTTCGCGGGCCTTGTCGAAGACGGCCTCGAAAACTCGTTCACGACCGGCTTCCACGGTCAGCTCGGCATGCTCGACGATCACACTCGCTCCTCGGGTCCGATGGTGCTCCGAGCCTGCTCGGAGGGTCGTTGCAGGGTCAACGGATCGAGGCATCGGCAAGGGGGACGTCATCCATCCCGTACGACGATGGGCCGCTGATCACACGGCCTCCGGCCCCCTGATGGCAGGCATCGCGGATCGTCATTTCCGCCCCGCCCCGGCGCTGCCTAGCGTCGACGGCAAGCCACCCGCCGTACGAGGAGACAGCCTGTGCTCGACCGAATTCCCTCCCACACAGGGCCGTTCGCCCTCGGCACCTTCGGGGACGGCTCCCGGGTCTTCCCGGGCCTGGTCGTCGGGCCCCGGGTACGTGACCTGTCCGACCTGGCCCCGTCCCTGCGCGCGGTCGTCGAGGACTGGGAGGCCCTCTTCCCGCGCCTGGTCGACCTTGCCCAGGAGACCGCCGACGCCTGGCACGACCTCGCCGACCTGCGCGTCCTCGCCCCCATCGAGCCCGGCCAGATCCTGCAGAGCGGCGCCAACTACCGCAAGCACGTGGTGGACCTGGTCGCCGCCGAGAAGGAGAGCGTGCACGGCGCCACGCCCGAGGATGCCCGCGCGGACGCCGAGCGGATGATGGACGAGCGGATCCGCAGCGGCGTCCCGTACGTCTTCCTCGGCTCGCCCCGCGCGATCTGCGGCCCGTACGACGACATCGTGCTGCCCGCGCTCGGTGAACAGCACGACTGGGAGCTCGAACTCGCCCTCGTCATCGGCAGGACGGGCAAGAACATCCTGGTCGAGGACGCGATGTCGTACGTCGCCGCCTACACCATCTGCAACGACCTCACCACCCGCGACCGGCTCTACCGGCCCGACCTCAAGGCCATCGGCACCGACTGGTTCACCGCCAAGAACGCCGACACCTTCCTGCCGACCGGGCCCTTCCTCGTGCCGGCCGCCTTCGTCGGCAACCCCACCGAAGACGCGGACGTCCGGATCACCCTGCGCCACAACGGAGTCGTGCGCCAGGACGAGTCCACCAAGGACATGATCTTCGACATTCCCCGGCTCATCGCCTACGTCTCCACGACCACCACCCTGCGCCCCGGTGACCTGCTGCTCACCGGCTCCCCGGCGGGCAACGGCGCGCACTGGGGCGTCTTCCTCAAGGCCGGAGACGTCATGGAGGCGGAGATCACGGGCCTCGGCCACCAGCGCAACACCGTCAGGAGCGGACAGTGACCAGCACCTTCCAGCCCATCACCCATCTCCGCCATGTCGACCTGGCCGTACCGGACTTCGCCAGGCAGCGCGCCTTCTACGGCACCACCTGGGGCCTGACCGAAGTCGCGAACGACAGCGGGATCGCCTTCTTCGCCGCCGAGGGCAGTCCCGAGCAGTACATCGTCCGCATCCGCGAGGACGAGCGGAAGCGGATGGACCTGGTCGCCTTCGGCGCCGTCTCGCCGGTCGCCGTGGACGAGCTGCATCTGCGCCTCGGGCGGTCGGGAGTCCAACTCATCGGCGAACCGGGGGCCTTGGACACGCCCGGCGGCGGCTACGGCTTCCGCTTCTTCGACCCGGACGGCAGGGTCGTGGAGGTGTCCGCCGACGTCGAGACGCGGGCACACCGCAGGATCGAGGAGCGCGAGGCGATCCCGGTGCGCCTCTCGCACTGCGTGGTCAACTCCCAGGACCCGGAGGGGCTACGGGACTTCTACGTCCGGCACCTCGGCTTCCGGCTCACCGACACCCTGTACTCGGCGCATATGGGCGACCTCATGTACTTCCTGCGGTGCAGCCCGCTCCACCACTCCTTCGCCATCGCGCGCGGCCCTCATGTCTCCCTGCACCACGCCTCGTTCGAGATGCGCGGAGTGGAGGAGTACATGCGCGGTACGGGGCGGGCGCTGCGCGCCGGTACCCGGCTCACCTGGGGTCCCGGCCGCCATCTCGCCGGCGACAACACCTTCTCCTACTTCCACGACCCGCACGGCAACACGGTCGAGTACACGACCGAACTCGCGGTCCTGGAGGAGGACCTGTGGCACCCGGGCCGCCACGACGTGGACGATCCGATCACCCAGGACCAGTGGGGCACCGCCGACCCGATGAGCGAGTCGGTCGCCAAGGAGCAGTTCAACGACCCCGACGTGCTGTTCGTCGCACCCCCCGTGTAGCCGTCAACCACCCTCAGAAAGGCCGCAGTTGTGGCAACGATCCTGAAGCACGCCGTACCGGGGGCGGAGGTCACCGCCTCGCTCGACCAGGTCCGCGAGACCGTGGCGGGCGTCATCGCGGACATCCGCGAGCGCGGCGACGCGGCCGTGCGCGCGTACTCCGAGAAGTTCGACCGGTGGAGCCCCGAGGCCTTCCGGCTCTCCGCCGAGGAGATCGAGAAGATCGTCGCCTCGGTCCCGCGGCAGGTCATCGACGACATCCGCTTCGTCCAGGACCAGGTGCGCTCCTTCGCCCGCCATCAGCTCGACTCGATGGGCGAGTTCGAGGTGGAGACCCTGCCGGGCGTCAGGCTCGGGCAGAAACACATCCCGGTGCGGGCGGCCGGCGCCTACATCCCCGGCGGCCGTTACCCGCTCACCGCGTCCGCGCACATGACCATCGTCGCGGCGAAGGTCGCGGGCGTGCCACGGGTCGTCGCCTGTACGCCCCCGATCCACGGCGAGATCCCCGCGGCCACCGTCGCCGCCGCGCACCTCGCGGGCGCGGACGAGATCTGGCTGCTGGGCGGGGTGCAGGCCGTGGCCGCGATGGCCGTCGGCACGGACACGATGGAGCCGGTGAACCTGATCGCCGGTCCGGGCAACGCCTATGTCGCCGAGGCCAAGCGCCAGCTGTTCGGCGAGATCGGCATCGACCTCTTCGCGGGCCCGACGGAGATCCTGGTCCTCGCCGACAGCGCCGCCGACCCCTTCGTGTGCGCCGTCGACCTGCTCTCCCAGGCCGAGCACGGCCCCGACTCCCCGGCCGTCCTGATCACCACCTCCCGCGAGATCGCCGAGAAGACCATCGCCGAGGTCGAGCGGCTCCTGCCGGGCATGCCCACACGCGATTTCGCGGGGCCCGCCTGGCGCGACCACGGGCAGGTGCATGTCGTGGACTCCCTCGACGAGCTGTACGCGCTCGCCGACGCGTTCGCCTTCGAGCACGTCGAGGTCCTGACCGCCGAGCCGCGCGAGGCCCTGCGCAGGATGACGCAGTACGGCGCGCTCTTCCTGGGCGAAGGCACCTGTGTGTCCTTCGGCGACAAGGTCATCGGCACGAACCATGTGCTGCCGACCCGGGGCGCCGCCCGCTACACGGGCGGCCTGTGGGTGGGGAAGTACCTCAAGACGGTCACCTACCAGGAGGTCACGGACACCGGCTCGGGGGCCCTGCTTGGCCGGCTGTGCGGGCGCGCCTCCCGCGTCGAGCTGTTCGAGGGGCACGCCCGCTCCGGTGACGTACGGGCGGCGAAGGCCGCGGGCGACGAACTGCCGTGGAACCAGGCATGACCCTCCAGGGGCGTACGGCGCTGATCACGGGCGGCGGCGGACCGCTGGGGCGGGCCTTCGCGCTCGCCCTGGCGCGAGCCGGGGTCCGGGTGGTCCTCGTCGGCCGGAGCGAGCGGGCCCTGGCCGACGCGGCGGCGCTGGTGGCCGAGGAGGGCGGAGGGGCCCGTACGGCGGTGTGTGACGTCTCCGACCCGGAGTCGGTGCGCGCCCTGGCCCTCGAACTCGCCGACGAGGAGGTGTCGTTGCTCGTCAACAACGCCGGAGTCGCGGGACCAGTACGTCCGCTCACCGACATCGAGCCCGAGGAGTGGGACGAGGTGTTCGCCGCCAACGTCCGCGGGGTGTACCTGATGTGCCGGGCCTTTCTGCCGCCCATGATCGCGGCCGGAGGCGGTGACATCGTCAACATCGCCTCCGTGAGCGGGAAGCGGCCGCTGCTGAACCGCACCCCGTACACCGCCTCGAAGATGGCGCTCCTCGGTCTGACCCGGACGCTGGCGGGCGAGGTCGGACCATACGGCGTCGCGGTCAACTCCCTTTCCCCCGGGCCGGTTCGAGGTCCGCGCATGGACCGCAACTTCCGGCTGACGGCCGAGCTGACCGGTACGAGCGTCGAGGCCGCCGAGCGGGACTTCGCCTCGCGCGCCGCGCTGGGCCGGCTCGTGGAGGAGGACGAGGTAGCCCGGACGCTGGTGGCGATGCTCGCGATGCCGGGGCTGTGCGGGGCGGACATCGACCTGTCGGCGGGGATGATCGCACCGGCGTAGTCCCGGGCGCGGCAAACACGGTGTGGCGCGCACGGTGTGGCGGACGGTCCAGACCGTCCGCCGCACCGTCGTGCGTTCCCCGCAGTCCCGTCTGTGACCACGCTGTGTGACGGCCATGAACCGGGCCGCACGATCGGAGACATCGCCCTCCCGTATGTGTCCGCAAGGCGACTACTCGCTTGTGCACAGGGCTGATTCACTTTCCCACGCGCACCTTTGGTGCCTCCGCCCGACCCGTCGCCCCCATGAATCCGACGGCCGGCCGGTCACGCTGCGCGACGGCGCACTCGATCTCTGGGAAGGCATGCAATGACGCTGATCACCCGACGTTCGTTCCTGATCGCCGGTACGGCCACGGCCGGAGCCCTGCTCGTTCCGGCGGCGCCCGCCCTGGCCGCGGGGCCCGCGCCGAAGGCGACCAGGGCGGGCAAGATCTCCGTGGGAGCCGGCGAGACGTACCAGCTCTCCGCGACCACGGCCGTGAGCGAGCTGTCCATAGCCGAAGGAGGAAAGATCACCGCGCCCGACGGGTACAACGTCACCCTCACCGTCGACGGGGGCGAGACCGGGCAGCTCCTCACCGAGACGGGCGGAACCGAGACGCTGATCTCCGCCGGCACCTACCAGGGTGACATCGTGCTCACCGTTGCGGAGGCCAACGCGGTCACCTATCAGACCGTCACCTTCCCCTTCCGGCAGGCCCTTTACGTGGGCGCCGACGGTGTGGACCGCGCCAAGTCCGTCCTGTCCGGCGTCGTCGGCGGCACGCTCACCGACACCCTCGCCCGCAACGTCGCGATCACCTCCACCGGCGAGTGCTTCGACGGGGTCTTCGTGAAGAACGGCACCTACACGCTCAAGAGCTCCGCCATCTCCCTCACGGGCAACGGGCGTTGCGACTTCGCGGGATACGGCGCCGCGGTCGTCGGCACCGGCTCGGCCACGACACTCGTCGTGGACGGCGCCAGGATCACCAACAAGGGCGTGGTGCGCACGACGGTCATCGCGGACGACGGCGCCAACGTCATCGTGAAGAACTCCCGCCTGCGGGCCCGCAACGGCACGCTCCCCGCCGACTACCAGGCGACCGTGGAGACCCCGTACATGGAGTCCGTGCCGTGGATGCTCGGCCTCGATGGCAATGTCCGCGCCACCAACCTCATCGGCGCCGGCACCAAGGCGACGTACATCAACTCGACCGTGCAGTCGGAGACCTGGGGAGCCCTGTCGGTGGAGGGCGGCAGCGGGCTCCAGCTGACAGCGATCAACACCAGCGTCGGCAACACGGGAACGTACGGCTACGGCACCTACGCCATCGGGGACGCCACCGTCCGGGTGCTCGGCTCGCAGTTCGATGTCGGCTCCTACGCCACCATCTGTGCGGGCCCGGCCGCCTCGATCCACTACGGCGACAGCACTCGCGAAGCCGTCGCGGCACTCAACTCCTCGCTCGGCCTCGGACTGACCAAGGCCGAACTGGCGGCCATCCCGGCCCGGATCACGGTCGTCAACTCGGGCCACTTCGGCTTCATGTTCTTCGGCACCGGCACACTGAAGGTGGACGGCGGCACGGTCGTCACCTCCGCGCAGACCACCTTCCTCAACAAGGGCCAGCAGACCTCGATCACGGTGGACGGATCGGACGGCGCGCAGCTCAACCCCGGCAACGGGATCATCCTGCAGATGATCGAGAGCGACGACCCGGGCCCGGTGAACGTCGACGGCAAGATGATGAACGTCGGCGTCTACACCGAGCCCACGGGCGACCCAGCCAAGGACGCCTCCTTCGACCCCGCCTCGGTTCACACGGCCGACGGCGCCGCCACCTTCACCTCCATCGCGCTGGCGGGCGACTTCTACAACGGCATGCGCGCGGGCAAGAACATGGTCCTCACCTTCGAGGACTCGACCGTGCGGGGCGTCATCTCGGCCACGAAGGCCGAGCACCGCGTCAGCACGATCGACTCCTCGAACTTCTACGAGCTGGGCCAGGTCACCAACACCGTCCAACCCGCCGTCAACAACGGCGTGATCGTCCAGCTGAACAGCGGCTCGGCCTGGACCGTGACCGGCACCTCGTACCTGACCAGGCTGACTGTCGCCGCCGACGCGGCGGTGCGGGCGGCGAGCGGCAAGTCCGTGGCCATGACGGTCGACGGCACGCAGACGGCCCTCGAGGCAGGCGGCGACTACTCCGGCGCGATCGTCCTCACGGTCGGCTGAGCAGCCGGGGGCGTCCGGGGCCGAAGCCCGGCGGGCGATGACCGACGCATATCCTCTCCCGCATGGTTGATCGTCTTACGGTTGATGTGGGAGGGGTCCGGCTCGTCTGCCAGGTGTGGGGCCAGGAGTCCGCTCCGCCGCTCGTCCTGTTGCACGCGCTCGGCGAGGACAGTACCGACTGGGTCGAGGTGATGCCCGCCCTCGCCCGCGGGCGACGGGTGTACGCCCTCGATCTGCGCGGCCACGGACGGAGCGACTGGCCGGGGGAGTACTCGCTCGAACTCATGCGTGCCGATGTGCTCCGGTCCCTCGATGTGCTGGGACTCGGCACGGTGGACCTGATCGGACACTCCATGGGCGGGGTCGTGGCCTACCTGCTCGCGCAGGAGCGACCGGAGCGGGTGAGCCGGCTCGTCCTGGAGGACGTGCCGGTTCCGCGGCCTCGCGAGAAGACCACTCCGACCAGGCCGGACGGCGAGCTCACCTTCGACTGGGACATGGTGACGGCCATCAGGACGCAGATCGACACGCCCGACCCCGCGTGGCTCGAGGGACTGAGCAGGATCACCGCCGACACACTGGTGCTGGGCGGCGGACCGGGCAGCCATGTGCCCCAGGACGGCATCGCCGAGCTCGCCCGCCGCGTCCCCGGCGGGCGAGTCGTCACGATCCCCGTCGGACACCTCATCCACAGCGCGGCGCCTCAGGCGTTCACGGAGGCGGTGTGCGCGTGCCTGGACAAGGGCAGGGACGCTGGCTAGCGACCGGGGCCCAGGTCGAAGATCCCGTACGCGAAACCCTCGACGGTGATCGTGGGGCCGTTCACCGTGACCCCGGCGGCCTCTACCGGCGTTCCGGCGCGAGCACCGTCGTAGGCGTAACTCGCCCTCTTTTCCTGTGGGTTGATGATCACGAGGTACCTTCCGCCGCGCAGGTACACGAACGGATGGCCGGCGTGCAGCACCTCCACCGAGCCCCGGGAGCCGAGCTGCGGGGTGTGGGTGCGCAGGGTGACGAGGCGGCGTACGAGGTGGAGGAGCGAGGTCTCGTCGGCGCGCTGGGCGGCGACGGTCGGGCGGGTGGGCGACGGGTCGACGGGGAGGTAGAGGCGGTCCGGCGCGGCGGTGGAGAAACCGGCGTTCGGGCCCTCGTCCCACTGCATCGGTGTGCGGGAGCCCGCGCGGTTGTAGCGGAGGCCGAGGACGCTGCCCTCCTGGTCGGGCAGGCCCGGAAGGTAGCGCATGCCGATCTCGTCGCCGTAGTAGATCGCCGGGAGCGTCGGCCAGGTGAGCTGGAACGCGAAGGCGGCGGGCAGTTGCTCGGGTGTGCGCGGGCCGCAGTTGAGGCGGGAGAAGTCGTGGTTGGCGGTGGGCAGGGAGATGAAGCCGCTCGCGCCGAGCGCGGTGGACGCCTTCTCCCAGGCTTCGAGGAAGGGGCGCGGCGAACCCCGGCCGCTGCGGTCGAAGAAGCAGTCGAGCGGGTCCCAGCTCTCGTTGACCGTCCCCTCGCCGTTGCTCCACAGCGAGCGCAGGGCGAGGCCGTCGGTGGGGCCGCCGAACTGGAGGAAGAAGTCCGCGTGGAAGCCCGCCGGGACGGACACCTCCGGCTCGCCCCACTCCGAGAGCAGCACCGCGTCCGGATGCGCGTCGTCCAGCCAGTGGCGCAACTCGGCCCAGACCTTGGCGGTTTCCGTCTTGTCCGGGTCGTCCTTGACGAGCGAGGCGGCCATGTCGACACGGAAGCCGGACAGGCCGAGCCCCAGCCAGTGGTCCATGATCGTGCGCAGCGCCGCCCGGTTGGCGCGCGGCCCCTCGGCGTCGACCGGCAGGCGCCAGGGCTCGGCCGGATTCGCCCGCGCGTAGCCGAAGTTGAGGGCGGGCTGGAAGGCGAAGAAGTTCGGCAGGTACGCGCCCGGGCGGGTGCCGGGGGAGGGGACGAAGCCGTCGGGACGGCCCTCGGCCGCCCAGATGTACCGGTCGTCGGTCGGATCATGCGCGGCGGCCTTGAACCACGGGTGCTCGTCGGAGGTGTGCCCCGCCACGAGATCCAGCAGGACCCGGATGCCACGCCGGCCCGCCTCGTCGACCAGCTTGGCCAGGTCGTCGAGGGAGCCGTAGCGCGGTGCGACGGCCAGGTAGTCGCTGACGTCGTACCCGGCGTCGTGGAACGGTGAGACGAAGCACGGGTTCAGCCACACGGTGTTCACGCCCAGCCACGCGAGGTGGTCGAGGCGCTCGGCGATCCCGTTGAAGTCGCCGATGCCGTCGCCGTTCGAGTCGGCGAAGGACTGCGGATAGATCTGGTAGAAGACGGCGTCGGCCAGCCAGACGGGGGCAGGACGGAACGAAGTCATGAACGGGACCCTAGACCGGCGCCCGGGGCGCGCGCTGCCCCTAAGCTGAGGGCGATGTTCACCCCGCAAGGTCCCACCCTCCGCGAACTGGCCGCGCAGGCCCTGTCCTCCGTCGAGCACGGCTATGACCTGCTCGCACCCAAGTTCGACCACACGCCGTTCCGGACTCCGGACGCGATCCTCGACGCCGTGGCCCGTGCACTGGGCCCCATCGGCCCGTTCGACCACGGTCTCGACCTGTGCTGCGGCACGGGCGCGGGCATGGAGGTGCTGAGCGAACTCTGCCGGGAGAGGGTCACCGGGGTCGACATCAGCGCGGGGATGCTGGCCGTGGGGCGGGAGCGGGCGGGTACGGGGAAACTGAAGCGTACGGATGCGGACGCGCCGGGGGTCGCGCGCCCCGGATCGTACGAGGGCGTGCGTCGGGGGACGTCGCCGCGCCTCGCATGGGTACGGGGTGACGCGCGCGCTCTGCCCTTCGGCCCCGTCTTCGATCTCGTCGTCAGCTTCGGCGCGTTCGGGCACTTCCTGCCGCGCGAGCTGCCGGGTCTGTTCGGCCAGGTCCACTCCGTACTGCGACCGGGCGGGCACTTCGCGTTCCCGGTCACGGCCCCGCCGCGTCCGAGTTCGCCCTGGTACTGGGCTCTGTTGGGCTTCGACGCCGCGATGCGGGTGCGCAACGCCGTCTGGCGGCCGCCGTTCGTCATGTACTACCGGGCGTTCCGGCTCGGCGACGTACAGCGGGAGCTGAGGCGGGCGGGGTTCGAGGTGGAGCTCCTGGCGCTGCCCGAGTTCGGCTGGCGGCGTGACGGCAGTCCGCGATGCCGGATGGTGGTGGCCACCCGAATCGGCGGCGCCTCCTCCGCCGCTTCGGATGCCGCTTCCGGTTCCGGCTGACCCGCGCTGTCCTGGGAGGTCAGGCGAAGCGGCGGACGAACTCCAGCGCGGTGTCGGCGACCTCCTGCCAGCCGTGGTCGATGGTCAGCGCGTGGCCACGGTTCGGGATCTCCGTGATCTCGGTGACGCCCGGGTTGTGCTGCTGCTTCTTGTACGAGGCGTTCGCGATCGCCCACGGCACGGTGTGGTCCTTCTCGCCCGAGATGATCAGCAGCGGGCCACGGTCGGGGTTCTCGGCGTCGACCTTGGCCTCGGTCCACGGGTTGAAGTTCGCCGTGGCGGCCTGGAAGAGCGGGGCGCCCGGCGCGGGTACGGCGAACGTGCCGTACAGCTCCTTGGCCTCCTCCTCGCTCACCGCGTTGGCGAAGCCATAGCGAAATTGGTCGAAGGTGAGCGGGACGGCCCGGTGCCGGTTGGCCGGGTTGCCCAGGACCGGCGCGGCGGAGCGCAGCGACGAGATCGGCAGCGGCAGCACGCCCCGGAACGGTGCCGGGTCGATCGCCACCGAGACGGCGGACCGGCCCCGGCCGGCGAGGATCTGGGTGAGCAGTCCGCCGAAGGAATGGCCGATGACCGCCGGCTTCTTCTCCAGGCCGCCGATCAGTGTCTCCAGGTGGTCGGCGACCTGCCCGACCGTCTTGCCGGCGAAGACCTCCGGGTGGGTGTTGGCCTCCTCGACCGTGTCGGGGTCGTCGGGCCAGGTCAGGGAGACCGGCGCGTAGCCCGCCTGCTCGAAGTGCGCGGCCCACCGGTCCCAGCTGCTCGGCAGCAGCCACAGGCCGTGGACGAAGACGACCGGGACGCGGCCCGTGGCATTGGCTCGCTCGATCTGCTGTGCGTCGTCGGTGGTCATGTCTCGAAGCCAGTCGCGTACGGCGCCGGCGGGATCTGTCATGTGACTGCGTCCTCGGACCGGTTTCACCCCGCCGCCGGCAGTGTGAACTCGTAGACGAGGGCGTCCTGTTGCGCCTCCACCACCAGTTCGGTGATCTCCAGGGGCCGGTCGTACTGGTCGTGCACGCGCCGGGTGACCCGCACCGACTGCGGGAGCCGGGTGATCGCGTCCCGGTGGTGCAGGGTCAGTCCGGCCTTGCGCATCCAGTCGTACGCCCGCCGCAGCTGCGCCGACGCGGCGCCGTCCGCGCGGTCGCGGTAGCGGGCGAGTTCCTCGACCTCGGTCACGGCGACGGCGGAGAACGAGGTGACGGCCGTACGCAGTCCGCTGCCGTCCGCCGCGGCCGACTCGTAGCGATGGACGAGGGTCGGCCGGGCCGGCGCGAGCCCCAGTGCCTCGGCGTGTTCGGGCGGGGGAGCCTCCCAGGTGACGCTGGCGCGGTGGACGGCGCACGGCTCGGCGGTGTGCGCGCCGACGGGGAAGTCGAGCGAGGGGATGTGCTCGGCGGTGGTGCCGGTCAGGGTCGCGTGGCTGCCGCGCCGGTCGGTGGAGACGAGGCCGTCTCGCCGCAGCCGCTGCAGCGCCTGCCGTACCGTCTCGCGGCTGACGCCGAAGCGCGTGGCCAACTCCCTTTCCCCCGGGAGTCGTTCACCGGGCGGAACGGTCCCGTCGCGCAGCTCGCCGAGCAGTTGTGCGGCGATGCGCGCGTAACGGGGCTCCTGGTCGGACGGGTGGGTGCTGGATGGACTGGTGGTGCGGGCCATGTCCGCGCCTCCTGCGAGGTGACCGTGGTGAGCGGGGTGATCGTGCTGATCGTGGTGACAAGACGTAGCCGTGCGGGCTCTGTGTGCCACCAGATCTAGCATTGGTCTAAACCACGAGGGAAGAGCGGTCGGACGGTTCGGCCGGTTTCAGCCCGCACCCACCGGGCGTCGCGGGCGCGCTCAGAGCGCGCTGTACAGGGCGTCCACAAGCGCCATCTTCCTTGGGTCGTCGGCGATGTGGGGGCC
This sequence comes from Streptomyces sp. NPDC058086, assembly GCF_042885015.1. Lineage (NCBI taxonomy): Bacteria > Bacillati > Actinomycetota > Actinomycetes > Kitasatosporales > Streptomycetaceae > Streptomyces > Streptomyces sp. NPDC058086. The sequence goes on from NZ_JBHVST010000005.1 coordinate 161,685, forward strand.
CATCCGGTTCATGACGTACCCCAGGGAGAGGCCCGACTCCGGGTCGGCGAGACCGCAGGAGCCGCCGAAGCCGTCGTGTCCGAAAGCCCTCGGGTTGGGGCCGTACGAGCCATTGGGTCCACTCAGCCACAGCCCGAGGCCGGCTTCCGTCTCGTGCTCGAACCCGGCGCCGAGCACCAGGTCCCGGCAGCTGCCCTGCCCCTCGCGCACCCGTTCCGCGGCCTCCGGGGAGAGCACCTGCCGGGAGCCGTACGCCCCGCGCCCGGCGAAGATCCCGTACAGCGCCGCGACCGCGCGGGCCGTGCCGTGGCCGTTGGCCGCCGGTATCTCGGCAGCCCGCCACCCGGCCGTGTTGGCCTCGGTGGCGCCGACCAGCGGGTTGGTGAGGGCGGCCACGGCCGCGGGCGCCAACTGGGCGAAGATCGCCGCCTGTTCACTGCTCGACGCGACCGGCGGATGCACCAGCTCGGCCGCGCGGTCGGCCTCCTTCTCCGGCAGCCCGATGGTGAAGTCGACTCCGAGCGGCCCGGTCACCTCCCGCTCAAGGAACGCGCCAGGCCGCAGCCCGGAGACGCGACGCACCACCTCTCCCACCAGGTGGCCGAAGGTGAGCGCGTGATACCCGGACCGGGTCCCCGGCTCCCACCAGGGTTCCTGAGCCGCCAGCCGCTCGACGGTCAGCTCCCAGTCGCAGAGCTGGGCCAGATCGTGCGGCTCGCGCAGCCCGGCCAGCCCCGCGCGGTGCGACAGCAGATGCCGTACGAGCACGGACTCCTTGCCCGCCGCCGCGAACTCCGGCCAGTACGCGGCCACCGGGGCGTCGAAGTCGAGCAGCCCGCGATCGGCCAGGATGTGCGCGCACAGCGAGGTCGGCCCCTTGGACGTCGACCAGACGTTGACCAGCGTGTCGCGCTCCCAGGGCCGGGTACGCGCTGCGTCGGCCCAACCGCCCCACAGGTCGACCACCGTCTCGCCGTCGAGCGTGACGGTCACGGCCGCGCCGAGCTCGTCGCGGCCCTGGAAGTTCTCCTCGAACGCGGTGCGCACCGCCGCGAAGCGGGCGTCGCAATGGCCGTGAACACGCGGCGTGGGCTGGGTCATGGGACCTCCGTCATCCATCGGGACTCCGGCCCCGAACGTACCGACTGGTCGGACTGGAGGGAAGCGATGTGACGGCATCCGTCTTCCGTACGTGTCGCGTCGCCCGTCGTCCCTTCACCGCGGCATCTTCCGAATGTCACCCAACACCCCTACGCTGCACGTCGGTTGACCACCGAGACACAGGAGGCAGGGGGAACATGCACAGACATGTGAGGGTGTTGACGCGTACCGGGATCGCGGTGGCGACGGCGGGAGCCCTCGCCCTGACCACGGCCCCCGGCGCCACCGCCGCAGACCTCTCGTACTCCGCCAGCACCTCGGTCGGCGTCCACAACTCCTACGACAAGGCCAAGTACACGTACTTCGCCGACGCGCTGGACTCCGGCGCCGGAATGCTCGAACTCGACGTGTGGACCAATGTGTTCGGCGCCTCCTGGCGCGTCTCGCACAGCAATCCGATCGGCAACGACAACAACTGCGAGAACGCGGCGAACGCCTCCGAACTGCGCACCAAGTCCCGCAACCGCGACCTCGCCGGCTGCCTCTCCGACATCAAGTCCTGGCACGACGCACACCCGGGCCACCGGCCGATCCAGCTGAAGATCGAGATGAAGGACGGCTTCCAGGCCAACCACGGCCGCGGCCCCGCCCAGCTGGACGCCCTGCTCACAGCGAAGCTCGGCGACGCCCTGCTGCGCCCCGCCGACGTCGTCGGCTCCCACGGCGACCTCGACTCGGCCGTACGCGCCGACGGCTGGCCCGCCCGCTCGGCCCTCGCGGGCAAGTTCATGGTCGAGCTGATCCCCGGCACCGTCGAGGAGAGCAACCCCCTCGACTCGCTCTGGACCGACCGCGAGTACGCCACGTACCTCCGCGACCTCGCCGCGGCCGGGCGCCTGCGCGAGGCGGCCGCCTTCCCCGCCGTGCACAACGCGGCCACGGGCGACCCGCGCACCCGCTACACGGACCCGACCATCCGCCCCTGGTTCGTGATCTTCGACGGCGACGCCGCCACCTACGCGAACGGCACCATCGACACCGCCTGGTACGACGACCGCCACTACCTCGTCGTCATGACCGACGGCCAGAACGTGCCCCCGGCCATCGACGCCACCAACCCCACCCAGGCCCAGGCCCTCGACCGCGTCGCCCTCCTCGCCCGACAGCACGCCAGCGTGGTCTCGGCGGACTGGTACCCCCTGCCCGCGGTCCTGTCGACGGTCGTACCGCGCGGGACGGCGGGCTGAGCACCGGCCGTCACCTCTCCACGGCGCGTCAGAGGTACGCGGGCAGCCAGGCAAGCTTGGCCGCCTCCTGGTAGGGGCCGCCGCCCTCGTGGTCGTTGAAGTCGTAGACCTCGATCTTCTTGTCCTCGTGGTCCCAGGCGTTGAAGGCCCCGAAGATCGTGGAGGGCGGGCAGGTCTGGTCCTCCAGCGCGACCGAGAAGAGGGCCGGCGCCCGCCCGCGCGCCGCGAAGTGCACCCCGTCGAAGTAGGACAGCGTGCGCAGGACGTCCTCGGTACGGCCGCGGTGGGTCTTGAGGTAGTTGCCGATCTCCCGGTACGGGTGCCGGTCCGTCAGCGTCGTCGCACGCGGGAAGTCGCACAGGAACGGTACGTCGGGCGCGATCGCGGCCAGGTCGGGGACCAGACCGCCCACCGCGATGGTGATCCCGCCGCCCTGACTGCCACCGACGGCCGCCACGCGCTCCGCGTCGACCAGCGGATGCGAGCGGGCCGCCTCCACCGCGCGCACACCGTCCGTGAACACCCGGCGGTAGTAGTAGTTCTCGGGGGCGTCGATGCCACGGGTCATGTAGCCGGGGTACGCGGGCGCGCTGCCCACCGGGTCCGGGGTCTCGCCGCCGCCCCAGGCGCTGCCCTGGCCACGGGTGTCCATCACGAAGTGCGCGAAGCCCGCCGAGGCCCACAGCAGATGCGTGTGCGAGAGGCCGCGACCGCCGCCGTATCCGACGAACTCGACGACCGTGGGCAGGGGGGAGTTCGCCCAGGCGGGCAGCGTGAGCCAGCCCTTGACCGGGTGCCCGCCGAACCCGGCGAACGTCACGTCGTACACCTTGACCGTCTTGAGCGGCGTCTCGACGGGTTCGAAGCGGGCGTCGAGGTCGTGCTCGCGCGCCTCTTGCAGGGTCTTGGCCCAGAAGGTGTCGAAGTCCTCGGGCTCGGCGGACGCGCTGCGGTATTCGCGAAGTTCGTCGAGGGGGAGGTCGAACTGGGCCATGAAGGACCACCTTTTGACGTCACGGGTGCGGATGATCACACCGTACGTGTGACGCCGGAGGGCCGCCAGACCTCCCTTCGGTCAGGCACCGGGGCCGTGGGCCCGGGCCACGGACCAACCGCAGTCACGGCGCCCGGCCCGGTCGTCCTCACTCTTGCGCGACCAGCGGTTGGCGTTCACGGCGGCCTCCTTCGCGCCGGCTCCGACGCGGCGTCGGGCGGGCGAGCGCCACGTTAGGAAGCGCTGTCCCGCCGTGCCACGTCACGCGTGCACAGTCGCGCCGTCGGACGCGCCGCCGGGGCGGACGGGGGCCGTTGCGGTGCACAAGAGGGCGGGCGCACCCCCTCACCGGTGCACAGTCCGCCGCCGGTGAGAGGCGGGCTCAGGCGGATGGCAGGAAGGGGCGGCCGGTGCCGGCGTGCAGCGCGAACGCCAACGGGCGTACGCCGCTGAGCGCCTGCTCGTGCTCGTTCCCGTCGAGCGCCTCCGTCTCGTCCGGGCCCGCCGGCAGGTCGCGCTGGATCAGCGGCGCGGCGGCCCGCAGGTGACTGCGGACCGTCACCGGCGCCAGGTCCAGCGCGGCGGCCGTCCGCCCGGTGTGGGTGTCGTTCTCCAGCCAGACCCGGAGCGTGCGCAGCAGATCACGGCGGTCGGCCCGCAGCGGCTCGAGGAACGAGTCGGCCCAGGCGCGGACCTCCGGAGCGGACACCATCGCGGTGAAGTCCGCCGCCGGGTCCGCCGAGTGCGCGTCATGACCGTACTTCACGACGACCTGGAGCGCCGTCGAGACCACCACCCGGTTCAGGACCTGGCCGCGGTCGAGGCCGAGCAGACCGAAGCCCTTGCTGATGCGGTGCGTCACCGTGTTGCGGTGGATGCCGAGCAGCCGGCCGACGGCCGTGTGCGGGAACTCGAGCCCCAACTCCAGTGTCCGTACGAGCTGTTCGCGCTGCCCGGCCGGCAGGGTGAGCACCGGGCGCAGCAGTGTGCCCGCCCACCGCCGGGCCGCGGCCGGCGGCAGGACGTCCATCAGGTCGGCACGCTGTTCGGCGAGCGCGACCCGGCCGGGCAACCGGCGCGCCGTCGCGAGGGTTCCGGCCGCCTGCGTGTAGGCGTCCGCCACACTGCTCAGCGCGTACACCCGGCTGCCGCCCATGCAGTGCCCGGGCAGTGCGGCGACGACCGCCTCCAGCGTGTGCCACACACCGCCCGGAGCGTCCTCGTCCGTCTGGAGCGGATCGACCACGATCAGGTGATTGAACACCGGGCACCGCGCCAGCAGCGCGCGTCCGGCGAGCGCGTCCTCCGCCCGCCGGAGGGCCACCTCACGGTCCTCCCGCGCGCAGTCGATCACATGGACACGCACCGACTCGGTCGCCAGCAGCCCCGGTGCGAGGCCGGCCAGCACGCGCTGGGCCGCCACTTCCTCACCCACCATCAGCAGTTGCAGGACGCTCAGCTGCACCTCACGCCGGGTCTCCGCCAGTTGGTCCCGCAACCGAGTCCGGTCGATGAGACCCAGCGCCTTCGCCGCGTGCCCCAGCAACTCGGTGCGCACGTCGTCGAGCGGACGGCGGGCGGTCACCGACAGCACCGCGCCGGAACCGGCGGCGCTCAGAGGGAGCGACTCCGTCCGCGTCCGGGGGGAGGCGATGCGAGGGGTCCGCCGAGTGCGGATGTCGGGCGCCGCGGCCAGTACACCGCGCAGGGGATCACTGATCACCACATCGGCGTCCACGGCGGCCGCCAGCCAGTCCGCGATCCGTTGCATCGCCTCCGTGTCCGCGTCCGTGTCCGCATCCGGGTCCCGGTTCGCGTCGGCGAGCCGGTCCGGAAGCCGGTTCAGCAGCGCGGTGAGCTGATCGGCGTGCCATTCGGCCTGCTGGTAGCGGTACTCGCGCAGCCGCGGGATCAGTTCGTGCCAGTCGCGCAGCTCCTTCGTCGTGGTCAGCAGCGGTACGCCGAGGCGGACGGCCGAGCTGCGGATCACCACCGGAACGGACTGCGCGCCGTGCTGCCCGACCACCACGGCGAGTCCGGCGGCCCGCTGCCGCGACAGCTCACGCAGCAACGGCTCGACCCCCTCGTGCACGGACGTGCGCCCGGAAGCCCAGAAGTCACCGATCACCACCAGCGCGTCCCTCAGGTCACCCAGCGAGCCGCCCGCGGTCGCGGCCAGTGACAGGGCGCGTACGGAATCGACCGCGCGGTCGGCCATCGGGCCCCCGTTGACGAACCGAAGACAGAAGTCGGGCTCCTCGCACAGGTTGATCAGCGTGGGCATGGCGTCCTTCCCGTGTCGATGGCGCACCGGCCGCTGTCGACACCGTAGGCGCGTCCACCGCCGGACCGCAGTACGGGGTGCGCGAAAAAGACGCAGGACGGCTGGTACCCCTCCGCCATCAAGACGGGTGGCACCCCCGCCATCACGCCGTGTGCCGTCGCCACTTGGGCCCCGTACACGCCCAGTCCCGCTCCCACTCGGCCAGCCGGCGACGCGCGGCGATCCGCCGTACGGCGAAATGCCAGGCGAGTACGACGGCCACGACCCCCGCGGCGGTCGACACGCCCGTCGTCAGCGCGTGTTGCCAGACCGCGCCGGCGCTCACCGGCGGACCGACGTTGCGGCCGCGCGCATCGAGCCAGACGGCGACGCGGTCGCCCCGCTGCCCGCCCGCGGGGACCAGGGCCTCGCCGGTCCGCGGCCCCATGCCCGGCTCGGTCCAGCGCACCTTCACCCGGAAGGTGGGCAGCCTGGCACCCTGCGGCGAGGGCACGGCCGCGGGCGCGGTCTCGACGAGTACGGCGCTGACCCGGTGCCGCTCGGCCCGCTGCGCCGCCGCCCGTGCCTGCGCGCTGTCGTACCGCCACCACCCCACAGCGGCTCCGGCCAGTGGCGCACCGACGAACAACAGCGCGGCGACGGCCAGTACCGTCCACGCCTCAACGACGTCCGAGCGGCGGCGCAGCGGATTGCGGCGCCAGCGCCAACCGGGTACCCGGGTACGCATCTTCACCTCCTCGCCTCCACGGCCTTGCCCGCGGAGGGCCGAACGGACCCCCGTACCCGGACGATTCGGCTCACCCGGCGTGACTGATCCGTGCCTTCTGTGGAACCCGCGAACCACTCCGCGCAGCGAACAGGAGCCACCATGACCTGTGCCCATCCAGCAGCACTCGACGCGCACTGGCGCGTAACCGACCCCCGCACGAACGGCAGTTGCCCGAGGTCGTACCCCCAAGGAAGGCAGGAGCCATGAGCACCGGCACGCGCACGATCACCGTGGGCATCGACGGCTCGCGGCCCAGCCTGGACGCGGCCGACTGGGCCGCCCGCGAGGCGCAGCGCCGCCGACTCCCCCTGCGGCTGCTGCACGCGGGGACCGAACCGGCCGTCTTCGGCCGCGTCCGCGACGTCGACGTTCCCGCCGGGCGCACCCGCGCCGCACTCGACCGGGCCGCCATCGAACTCTCCTACGCCCACCCGGCCTTGGACATCATCGCCCGCCGCACCGCGACACCGCCGGTCCCGGCGCTGCTGGCCGCGGCCGTCGAGGCGGAGACGCTGGTCCTCGGCTCGCGCGGCCGTACGGGGAGCGCGGGGTTCCCGGTCGGCTCGGTCGCCCTCGGCGTCGCGGCCCGCGCCGACCGCCCGGTCGTGCTGGTGCGCGCGGGCGAACTCCCCGAGGACGAACGGATGCCCGTCGCCGACGGCTCATCGCCGACTACGGCGCCCTACCTGCCGGTCGTCCTCGGACTCGATCCGGACGCCTCGGCCGACGATCTGATCGGCTACGCCTTCTACACGGCCGCCGTCCGCGCGGCGCCGCTGCACGTGGTGCACCCGTGGGCCGTGCCGACCAGCACGCTGCGGCCGTGGCGCCACAGGTTCCCCGGGACCACGGTCAGCGAGCACCGCGTGGGCGGCGATCCCGGCCCCCGTCTGCTGGAGGCGTCCGCGCGGGCCGGTCTGCTGGTCGTCGGGCGCCGCACGGGCCGGGGCCCGGGCCGCGCCGCGCGGTCGCTGATCCGGCACGCCGGCTGCCCGGTGGCGGTCGTTCCGCACGACTGACCGGGCTCGACGGGTGAGGATGTCTCAGCCGACCGGGTCCGACGGATGGGGACGTCTCAGCCGAAGCGTTCGATACGAATGCGGTCCACCGGCTGCCCGGCCTCCACAAGCAGCCGCGAGGCGTGCTCCGCGAACCCGTTGGAGCCGCACACATAGGCCTCCCACCCACCGGGCGGCCGCTCGGCCAGCAGCGGCGCCAGATGTGCCGCCGCGAGCCGTCCCACGGCCACCCCCTCGGGGGCGGTGCGCGTGAAGACGGGCGTGGTCTCGGCGCCGTACTCCCGCGCGTAGATGAGTTCTTCGGGGCCGCGCGCGGAGACGAGCAGCCGCAGCGGCACGTCCAGCGCGCGGGCGCGGTGGTGGCGGAGCATCGACATCAGCGGTACGACACCGGAGCCCGCTCCGACGAGCAGCGCGGGCCGGTCGCCGGGCCAGGCGAAGAACCCGCTGAGCGGGCCGCGCACCTCGACCGAGTCACCGGGTTTCGCCACCGTGTGGAACCAGCCGGAGACCTCGCCGCCCTCGACGTGGTCGAGGGTGAGTTCGATGTGTCCGGTGTCTTCGGGCGGCGACGCGAGGGAGTAGTGACGCTGCGCCACATAACCGTCCTGGGCGGTCAGCCGCAGCATCAGGTGCTGCCCGGGCAGATGCCCCGCCCACTCCGGCACCGCGAAGCGGAACGTGGCGGCGCCCGGCGTCTCCCGGCGGATCTCGGTGAGCGTGGCGGTCTGCCAGGTGGCGGCGGCCCGGTTGCTCACCGCGATCCGCCCGGGCACGGCGAACCGGGTGGGGGGTACGAACGTGTCCGTCATCGTCTCAGTCACCGGAGTAGCGCTGCTCTTCCCAGGGGTTGCCGCGTGCGTGGTAGCCGTTCTGCTCCCAGAAGCCCGGCTCGTCGTGGTCCAGGAGCCTGAGGCCCGCGATCCACTTGGCGCTCTTCCAGAAGTACAGGTGTGGCACGATCAGCCGCGCCGGGCCGCCGTGTTCGGCGGGCAGCGGCCTCCCGTCGTACTCCCAGACGATCCAGGCACGACCGCCGGTGATGTCGGCGAGCGGGAGGTTCGTGGTGTACCCGGTGTGCGAGTAGGCGACCACGTGGGTGGCGGACGCGTCCGGGCGCACGGTGTCCAGGAACGCGTCCAGGGAGACACCCCCGAAGCGCACCCCGAACTTCGACCAGCTCGTCACACAGTGGATGTCGCCCTCGTACGCCGAGGCGGGCAGCGCGTGCGCCTGCTCCCAGGTCCAGGTACGTGGCTCGGCCACCAGGCCGTCGACCCGGAAGGTCCAGTCGGCGGCTGCCAGGTCGGGGGTGACCTCGGCGGACAGGACGGGCCAGTCGTCGCCCGCGTCGTACTGGCCGGGCGGCAGTCCGGCGTTGTCGACGCGGGGACGCCCGGTGAAGGCTCGGGTGACGTTCATGGCGGTGGTGCCTCCAGGCCGTCGGGTGCGGCGGCCCGCGGCCGAGCGTGATCGGTGCGTACGCAGTCAACCGTACGTGGCGGTTCAACCGTACGTGACCGCGGGCCGTGCTCCGGGCCCGGGCGCGGTCCCGATCATTGCGGCCGTATGAACTCTCCCGGGACCCGGGAATAGCCGCGCCGTGATCTTCCTTGCCGATAGTGCCGCCCGTGGTGGTGACGGCGGAGGAGAGTGAGGAAGCAGATGCCCAAGGCGTACGTCTTCACCCGGTACGGCGGACCGGAGACCGAGGCCCTGGTGGAGCAGGACCGGCCGAGCCCGGGCCCCGGCCAGGTACTCGTGGCGGTCCGCGCGGCGGGCGTGAACCCCGTCGACTGGAAGCAGCGGACCGGATACGCCCGCCCCGGCGCCGGGGCACGCGAGCTCCCCGCCGTCCTCGGCAACGAGGTCGCGGGCGTCGTCGAGGAGCTCGGTCCCGACGTGAGCGGGTTCACCGTGGGGGACGAGGTCTTCGGCAACCCGGTGGCCGGCGGATACGCCGAGTACGCCCTGCTGCCGACCGCGGTCACCGCCCACAAGCCCGCCGCCCTCTCCTTCACGGACGCGGCGGCCCTGCCCATCGCCGCGGCGACCGCGTACGACGGGATCCACCAGCTCGGCCTGCCCTCAGGCGCCACCGTGCTGATCACGGGTGCGGGCGGTGGCGTCGGTGTCGCGGCCACGCAGATCGCGCGCGCCCTCGGGCTCACCGTGGTCGGCGTCGCGAGCGAGGGCAAGAAGGACCTCGTCGAGGAGCTCGGGGCCGTACACGTCCCGTCGGGGTCGGATCTGGCCGAGCGGGTGCGGGCCGTCGCGCCGGACGGCGTGGACGCCGTCTTCGACCTGGTCGGGGGCGAGGTGCTGGAAGCCGCGGCGACCTTGCTGGACGACCGTACGAAGCTGATCACCGGTGCCGACCGGGAGACGGCCGCCCGGCTCGGGGGCGGACCCGTCGAACGCGCCCGCACCGCCGCCGTCCTCGACGAGGTGGCGCGCCTGGTGGTCGACGGTCGGCTGAGGCCCTTCGTGACGCGGACCTTCCCCCTCGACCGGGCCGCCGAGGCGCTGCGCACGGTCGAGGACGGCCACACCCGCGGCAAGATCGTGATCGAGGTCGCCCGATGAGCGACCGTCGCATCACGAGCCCCCGTCCGCCGGCCGGCGCCGCGCACCCGCTGGACAACCCCGCCCTCGCCTCGCTGACCGGCCCGCACGCCCACTTCGCCGAGCGCCGGGGCAGCGTCCTGCGCTATCCCGTGGACGTGTCGCCTTGGCTGGCCCTGCCCGACCACCCGACCGACGACGACTGGGCGGACCTTGCCGCCCTCGTCGGCCCCGGCGGCGAGGCCCCGCTGGCCGGCTTCAACGGGCCGACCCCGGAAGGCTGGGAGGTGACCTTCAGCCTGGACGGCGTCCAGCTCGTCGACGACGGACTCGCCGCGGCGCCGGACGCCGAAGCGGTGCGGCTCGGCCTCGCCGACGTACCCGAGATGCTGGATCTGGTGGAGCGCACCAGGCCCGGCCCCTTTCTGCCGCGCACCGTCGAGCTCGGCACCTATCTCGGCATCCGGCGCGGCGGCGCGCTGATCGCCATGGCGGGGGAGCGGCTGCACCCGCCGGGCTGGACCGAGATCAGCGCGGTCTGCACCGACCCGGACTTCCGCGGCGAGGGGCTCGCCTCCCGCCTGATCCTGGCCGTGGCGCACGGCATCCGTGAACGCGGCGAGACCCCCTTCCTGCACACCGCCGCGAGCAACACCAACGCCATCCGGCTCTACGAGTCCCTGGGCTTCAAGCTGCGCCGCAGCACCAGGTTCATGGCGGCACGGGTTCCGGAGCACCTGACGGACGGCCAGGCCGTGGGGGTCCGCTGACGGCTCCCGAAGGCCTGTGGTGGTGAAGCCTCAGCTCCCGGAGGCCTTCGCGGCGGGCGGCGCCCCGGCCGCCGTGTTGTACCGCACCAGATAGGCGGCGAACCGCTCCAGGTCCACCGCCGGCCAGTCCGCGAGCCGCTCACGGAACGCGATCCGGCGGCTGTCGGTGACCTGGGCGAGGATGCGGGTGCCCGCCTCCGTCAGCTGGAGCACCTGCACCCGGTGGTCCTCGGGGTCGACTCGGCGTTCGATGAGCCCGGCCCGCTCCAGGGCCGCTACTTGCCGGCTCACCGTGGACTTGTCCAAGGCGTAGTGCGCGGCGAGGTCGGTGGCACGACAGCCGCCGCTCTCCTCCAGATGACCCAGCAGGGTGTACGAGACCAGCGACAGCTCCGGATGCATCCGCCCCGCCGAGGCCCGGGCGCGGCGGGCGAAGGCCGTCATCTCGCGCTGGATGGTCTCGACAGACGCGTCGGCTGCATTCACGGGAGCTCCTTGCCTCTCTAGTTGCATAGTACAACTTGGTGGTCTGTGGCAGGCGGAGGCTCGGCGGTCCGTGGCCGGCGGAAAGTTGGTGGTCCGTGGCCGGCGGAGGCGAGGGAGGGCCTCCGTCACCGTCCGGCCCTTCCTGTAAGGTGACCGTCCTGGCTGCGGACCACCCCAGCCCGGGAGTTGCCGAGGAGGTGAGACCCATTACCGCTGTGTCAGGTCGGGTGCTCTCACCTCAGGACCCTGCGGATCGCCGCCTGTAGGTGACCGCGAGAGCGCCCTTCGGCTCACCGAAAGGCTTCTCGGCTGTCATGCCCCCTCTTTCCGATTCCGTTGTCGCCGCGCTCCGCTCCGCGGGCTGTGTCTTCGCCGAGGACGAGGCGGAGTTGATCCTCTCCACCGCCCGCACCCCGGACGAGGTCACCGCCATGGTGGACCGGCGTGTCTCGGGACTTCCCCTCGAACACGTCCTCGGCTGGGCCGGGTTCCACGGCCTGCGCATCCTCGTCGAGCCGGGCGTCTTCGTACCCCGCCGGCGCACCGAGTTCCTCGTCGACCAGGCCGTGGCTCTCGCGCGCGGTGCCTCCCTTGTTGTGGACCTGTGCTGCGGCTCCGGCGCGGTGGGCGCCGCACTGGCCGCCACCCTCGGCGGGCCCGAACTGCACGCCGCGGACATCGACCCGGCCGCCGTGCGCTGCGCGCGCCGCAACGTCGCACCCTTCGGCGGGCACGTCCACCAGGGCGACCTGTTCGAGGCGCTGCCGGACACCCTGCGCGGCCGTGTCGACGTCCTCACCGCCAACGTGCCGTACGTTCCGACGCACGAGGTCGGCCTGCTGCCCCCGGAAGCCCGCGACCATGAACCGCTCGTCGCCCTCGACGGCGGCGCGGACGGCCTCGACATCCTGCGCCGCGTCACCGCCGAGGCGGCCCGCTGGCTGGCCCCGGGCGGCTGCCTCCTGGTCGAGACCAGCGAGCGCCAGGCACCCGCGGCCGTCGAGGCCTTCGCCCGCGGCGGCCTGACCGCCACTCTGGCCGTCTGCGACGAGCTGTACGCGAACGTGGTGATCGGCATCAGGTCCCGGGCGGCCTGACCCGCGAGGCGGGCTCGGCGAGCGCCCGGGCCCGCCCGTCGCCATGGAACGGGGACGGCCGTCGCCACGGAGCAGGGTCGCCCGTCGCCCCAGAGCGCGGTCGGCCCTCGTCGAGTGACCTCCGTCATTGTGCAACTAGTTGCATAAGGCGTTGTCCGTCGTCTACAACAGACACACGACACCGCGCACGGAGGGCCCGATGAGCCGTTACCCGCACCTGATGAACCCGCTCGACCTGGGCTTCACCACGCTGCCCAACCGCGTACTCATGGGCTCCATGCACGTGGGCCTGGAGGAGGCCGAGCGCGGTTTCGAGCGCATGGCGGAGTTCTACGCGACCCGGGCCCGCGGCGGCGTCGGTCTCATCGTCACCGGCGGCATCGCGCCCAACGACGCGGGACGGCCGTACGAGGGCGGCGCGAAGCTGACCACCGAGGCGGAGGCCGAGCAGCACACCGAGATCACCGCCGCGGTGCACCGCGAGGGCGGGAAGATCGCGATGCAGATCCTGCACTTCGGGCGCTACGCCTACCACCAGGACCTGGTCGCCCCGAGCGCCCTGCAGGCCCCGATCAGCCCCTTCCCGCCGCACGCGCTCACTGATGCCGAGGTCGAGCGGACCATCGACGACTACGCCCGCGCCGCCGGGCTCGCACAGCGGGCCGGGTACGACGGCGTCGAGATCATGGGCTCCGAGGGCTATCTGATCAACGAGTTCATCGCCGCCCAGACCAACAAGCGCGAGGACCGCTGGGGCGGCTCGTACGAGAACCGCATGCGCTTCCCCGTCGAGATCGTGCGGCGCGTGCGCGAGGCCGTCGGCGAGAACTTCATCATCATCTACCGGCTCTCCATGCTGGACCTGGTACCGGGCGGCTCCACCCTGGACGAGGTGATCACGCTCGCCCGGGCCGTCGAGGCGGCCGGAGCGACGATCATCAACACCGGCATCGGCTGGCACGAGGCCCGTATCCCCACCATCGCGACCTCCGTGCCGCGCGGCGCCTACACCTGGGTGACCAAGAAGGTCATGGGCGCGGTCTCCATCCCCCTGGTCACCACCAACCGCATCAACACCCCCGAACTCGCCGAGCAGTTGCTCGCCGACGGCCACGCGGACATGGTGTCGCTGGCCCGACCGATGCTCGCCGACCCCGACTTCGTGGCCAAGGCGGCGGCCGGGCAGCCGGAGGCCATCAACACCTGCATCGGCTGCAACCAGGCCTGCCTCGACCACACCTTCAGCGGGAAGATCACCTCCTGCCTGGTCAATCCGCGCGCCTGCCACGAGACGGAACTCGTCCTCGCACCGACCCGGCTGCGCAAGCGCGTCGCCGTGGTCGGCGCCGGGCCCGCCGGCCTGGCCTGCGCGGTCTCCGCGGCCGAACGCGGCCACGACGTCACCCTCTACGACGCCGCGAGCGAGATCGGCGGCCAGCTCAACGTGGCCCGCAAGGTCCCCGGCAAGCAGGAGTTCGACGAGACGATCCGCTACTTCCGCACCCAGCTCGAACTGCACGGCGTGGACGTCCGGTTGAACACCCGCGTCGCCGCCGAGGACGTCTCCGCCTACGACGAGGTCGTGGTCGCCACCGGCGTCAGCCCGCGCACCCCCGAGATCCCCGGCGTCGACCACCCCAGCGTCGTCGGCTACCTCGACGTCCTGCGCGACGGCGCCCCCGTCGGCGACCGGGTCGCGATCCTCGGCGCCGGCGGCATCGGCTTCGACGTCGCCGAGTACCTGACCGACGGCGGCGACAAGGCGAGCGAGGACCCGGCGACGTACTTCCGCCACTGGGGCGTCGACATGGACTACCAGGCACCCGGCGGCCTCGCCGCACCCGAGCGCCCCGCCCCGCCGCGCACGGTCCACCTCCTCCAGCGCAAGGCCTCCAAGGTCGGCGCCGGACTCGGCAAGACCACCGGCTGGATCCACCGCACCGAGCTCAAGCACCGGGGCGTCACCATGGTTCCGGGCGTGCAGTACGACCGGATCGACGACGCCGGACTGCACGTCACCGTCGAGGGCCACAGCCAGGTCCTGGAGGTCGACACCGTCGTGCTGTGCACCGGCCAGGAGCCGCGCCGCGACCTGTACGAGGAACTGTCCGCGGCGGGGCGCAGCGTGCACCTCATCGGCGGTGCCGACGTGGCCGCCGAACTGGACGCCAAGCGCGCCATCAAGCAGGGCACGGAGCTGGCGGCGGCGCTGTGACCGGGCGAGCCGCGGCCGGGGCGGTCGCGCCCGGGGCCTCGGTCCGGCGTCCCTAGGATGACCCCATGTCACTCCCGCACGCGATCCTCACCGCCCTGCTCGAGAAGCCGTCGTCGGGCCTCGAACTGACCCGGAGGTTCGACAAGTCGATCGGTTACTTCTGGTCGGCGACGCATCAGCAGATCTATCGCGAGCTGGGAAGACTGGAGTCCGAGGGCTACATCCGCGCCCTGCCGTCCGAACAGCCGGCCCGGGGGCAGAAGAAGAGCTACGAGGTGCTGCCGGCGGGCCGCGACGAACTGGCCCGCTGGACCTCGGCATCCCAGGACCCGAAGCCCATGCGGGACACGATGCTGCTGCGGCTGCGCGCCTCCGCCGTCGTCGGCACCGCGGGCATCGGGACGGACCTGCGCCGCCATCTCGACCTGCACCAAAGGCAGTTGGCCGAGTACGAGCAGATCCAGAAGCGCGACTTCCCGCCCGGCAAGGACGCCCCCCAGGACCGGCTGCGGCATCTGGTACTGCGGGCCGGAATCGACCTGGAGACCTTCTGGACCCAATGGCTGACCCATGCGCTGGACGAGTTCGAGCACCTCGAAGAGCAGTCACCCGCACCCGAAGCCGTGCTGGAAACCGCCCCCGAAGCCGTGCCTGATGCCGTGCCTGAAGACGTACGCGAATAGGGGCCGTCCTCTCGACCGGAGTCGGCCGTCCAACGGACCGGAGTCGGACGGACGGCCGCCGGTGCGACGAACCCCCGGATCGGAGCTCAGAGCCGGTGGGGCTTGGCCCGGCGGCGCAGGAACCAGGCCGTCGCCACGACGCCCGACGTCACCAGCACACCGCCGCCCACCAGCGTGGCGGTCCTGTAGTCCTTGGTGGCCCCGCCGAGACCGCCCAACACGCCGCGCGACGGCGAGGAGGGCAAGGAGGTCGAGGAGATTCTGGGGGGCGTGGAGACTTTGGGGACCGCGCTGGTCGAGACGATGATCGACTGCGTGCCGGCCGTCGTCCCGTCCTGGCAGACCACGATGACGGTATAGGTGCCGGCGCTGACGTTGGACCAGACCGCCGACTGAGTGGTGCTCGTTCCGGACAACGGCATCTGGCGGCCTTGGGAGAAGTTCAGCTGCCCACTGGCGAGCAGCGAGGCGCCGCCGAAACTGCTGCCTTTGCTCGGGCAGGAATTGGTGGTGACCGAGACGCTGGACCCGCTGGTGCTCACCGAGATCCCCGAACCGAAGGCGGCGGCCGACGGAGCGGTCAGGGTGAGCGGAAGCGCAGCGACGGCGGCCACGGTCAGGCCGGAGCGGAGAAATATCTGAGAAGTACGCATAGGACTGCCCTCCAGCGGCACGGTTGGCGGTACATCCCATGCGCCGCCGAGGATTGGAAAGGCCCGTGCTGCCTCAGGGAGAGCCAATGCGCCCTGGGCTCGGGGCGCACGTGGACGGGGACCGGGCAGGTGACGAATTCGTTCGTCCGGCGGATGAATCCCGCGTTTTGCGGGTGATTCTCTCTGTGGTGATGACAGATGACAGATGACAGATGACGGGTGACGGATATCGATATCTGTCATCTGCTACCTGTCATCTGCTATCCGTCATCACCACGCGCGGCCCGCCTGCAGCAGCCGCTCCCGGACGACCGCCACATGCGGGTTGTCCGACGCACCCGGCCGCTGGGTGAGGTACCCGGTGTTGATGGGCGGTTCCTCGGGGGACAGCAGGGGCACCAGGGCACCGGAGGCCAGTGCGTCGAGGCACAGATAGCGGGGGAGCACGGTGATCCCGGCGCCCGCGACCACCGCGGCCAGCACGCCCCGCAGGTCGGGCACCGTGATCGAGGCGTGGCCGGTCAGCCGTACGCCGAACACGTGCCGCCAGTAGCGCCGGGCGATGGGCAGATCCTCGGCGTACGTCACCAGGGGTGCCCCGTGCAGCGCGGCGGGCCCCTCGGCCGCCACCCGGGCCGGGTCGATGCGCTCGGCCCACGACGGGGCGGCGACCAGCACGAACTCCTCGTCCATCAGCGGCACGGCCGTCAGGGTGCGGCCGCGCGGCCGGGTCGTGGCGATGACCAGGTCGAAGCGGCCGCCGCGCAGCCCGGCCAGCAGTTCGTCGGTGAGGCCGGGAGTGACGCGCAGACGTACGCCCTGTGCGGTCAGCGGCGCCAGCGCGGGCAGGACGCGCGTGCACAGCAGCTCGGCCGGGCCTGCCAGGTGCACCGGGTCCGGTGGCTGGTCGGCGCCGGCCCCGCGGCGGTCCGCGACCGCCGCGAGCGTGTCCAGGGGCGCCGCGACTTGCGCGGCGAGTTCGTCCGCCACCGACGTGGGCACCACTCCTCGTGGCTGCCGTTCGAACAGCTCCCGTCCCAGTTGCTCTTCCAGCGACCGCATCTGCGTCGTCACCGTCGGCTGGGACAGACCGAGCAGCCGCGCGGCGGCCGTGAACGACCCCGCGCGGTGCACGGCGAGGAAGGTGCGCAGCAGGGAGATGTCCAGGGGAGCCGTCGAGGTATCGGGTTCGCTATGGGGCACAGGGGTGAGCCTACGGTTCGCCTATTTCGGAGTGCCCGCATTCCCGTCCGTCGCGGAGCCCGTCGTCACCGTCCGCTCCACGGAGAACCCGCCCCAGGTGCCGTCCGGCAGTTTCGCCCTGATCCGCACCCGGTACGCGACCCCGGCCTCCCGTCCCACGTAGAAGCTGTAGGTGGCCCTGCCGCTGGGCGGTGTGCCGCCCCAGACGAGCGAGGTCGCCTGTCGGCCGTCCAGGTCGATCCGGTACTCGGTGATCACCCCGTCCGTCCGCGGTGGCAGCCAGGACAGGTCGAGGTAGTACGCCCCGTCCGTGCGGTGGGAGGTCGCGCGGAACCCGGTCGGCGCGGTGCCGCGGCCGTCGTCCGCGCCCGGCGCGGTGGTGAGCCGGACGACGGCGCTCGCGGGGGAGAGGTTGTCCGCCGCGTCGCGGGCTCGCACGGTGAAGGCGTACGCGGTGCCGGGTCTCAGCCCGGTGACGACGGTCGCCGTCTGTCCGCCGCCCACGCTGTGGATCTTCGAGCCGCCCTGGTAGACGTCGTACGAGACCACGCCCCGGGAGTCCGTCGACGCCGACCACTCCAACTGGGCCGCCCGGCTCCCGACCGCCCTGCCGTGCGGGTGTCCGGGGCGGGTCGGGGGTGTGCGGTCGGCGGCCACCTCGACCGGTGTGGTGGCGCGCACCGGCTCGCTGGGCGGTCCGGGGTTCCCGTCGGCGTTCAGCGCCCGGACCGTGAAGACGTACTTCGTGGACGGGACCAGTCTGGTGACGTCCACCATGTGTTCGTCGCCGGGCACCCGCTCGACCCGTGTGGTGCCGCGGTACACCTCGTAGCCGGTGACCTTCACGTCCCCCGAGACGCGGTTCCACATGACGTGCACGCTGGTCGCGCTGCCCGCCGTCGCGGTGACCCCCATCGGGGCCGGGGGCAGCCGCTCGCCCCCGGCGTCGGCCCCCGCACCTCCTCCGCACGCGGTGAGGACGAGGAGTGAGCCGCAGATCAACCCAGGGGAAACGCGTCGCACGGGCCTGCCTTCCCTCGACGGGATTGGTCTGTACCTATAAGACACGGACGATGCGGCCACATCAAGGGGGCGGTGGCCGTTCGTCGGACCGTCCTCGGGCTACGTATGCTGATGCCTGACGCGGTGTGAACTCACCCTCTCGACAGGGGAGTTCGTACCCACGGCGCGGATCGCTGTCGTCGCTGATGCCGCGCCGGCGAGGGCGGTCGAGAGGCCCGGGGCGACCACGGCTCGGGCCCTCGGCCGCAATGCCCCCGTCGAGTCCGCCGGGCCCCCGTCGAGTCCGCCGGGCTCCCGCCGAGTCCGTCGTGCCCCCGCCGGGCCCGCTGTGCGCCGTCCGGCCCCTTCCCAGTGGACGCATCGTCAGAAACACGCCAAATTTTGCTAAATGACCGTCAATGTCGCCCAGGAGAGGGTCTCCTATCGTGCGTGTTCAGTCGCTGACACTGGCCGCGGCCGGCGTGGCCCTGCTCGCTCCCGCCCCGTTTCCCGCCGCCCGTCCGAGCCCGCCCGTGGCGGTGCGGGAGGGGAAGGTGCGTGCCGCCGATCTGCTCGCCAAGGTCCGTAACTGCGTGCCCGTCTCGAAGGGGCGCTATCGCTCCGACGCCGGCGCCCGCGCCGAGATTCCTGTCTGCGGCGCGCGGGGCGCGGTGTTCTGGAAGGCCGACATGGACATCGACTGCGACGGCCGCCCCGGTCTTCTGTGCAACGAGCGGACCGACCCGCTCTTCTCCGGGGCCACCGCGTATCAGCAGTCCGACGGGCGGTACCTCAGCGCCGAGACCCTCCCGTACGTCGTCGTGCCCACACCCAGTGGCATCTGGGACTACCGCGCCCACGGCATCCGCGGAGGCTCGGTGGTCGCGGTGATCTACCGGGATCGGGTCCAGTACGCCATCGTCGGCGACACCGGACCGCACGAAATCATCGGCGAGGCCTCGTACGCCACCGCCAAGGCGCTCGGCATCCGCCCCGGCCCGCACGGCGGCGGGACGAGTTCCGGAGTCACCTACATCGCCTTCAAGAACTCCCGGGTGTCGCCCATCGAGGATCACGCGGCAGCCGTGACGGCGGGTGAGCGACTGGCCCGGGAGTTCGTGCGCGGCGGCTGAGCGTCCGCGGTGTCGGTTCATTCAGGCGCTCGAGGGTGTCAGACCGCCGCCCAGCCGTTGTCGACGGGCAGGATCGCGCCGTTGATGTTGCTCGCCGCGTCCGAGGCGAGGAACAGGATGGCGGCGGCCTGCTCCTCGGCCTCGGCCGCCGTGCCCACATTGCCCATGTACGAGGCGAGGACCTGCGGGCCGAGGGCGTCGCGGTCGGCGTCCACGGTGATGGCGGTCCTCGTGCCGCCGGGGGCGATGGCGTTGGCCCGGATGCCCTTGTCGCGGTACGTCACGGCGAGGGACTTGGTGAGACCCGCGATGCCGTGCTTCGAGGCGGTGTACGCGGCGCCCGCGGCGCTGCCTCGCAGGCTCGCCTCGGAGGCGGTGTTCACGATGGCGCCCTTGCCCGCCTCCAGCATGTGCGGCAGCACCGCCCGGGTGAGGAGGAAGGGAGCGGTGAGGTTGACCCGGATGACCCGCTCCCACTCCGCGTCGCCGACCTCACCGACCGCCGACATGCGGTCCATGATCCCGGCGTTGTTGACCAGCACGTCCACCCCGCCGAACTGCTCCACGGCGGTCGCGGTCACCCGGTCGACCACGGCCTGCTCGCTCAGGTCGCCCGTCACGGCCACGGCGGTGCCGCCGGCCGCCGCTATCTCCTTGACGACCTTCTCGGCGCCCTCGGCGTTGAGGTCGGCCACGAGGACCCGGGCGCCCTCCGCGGCGAAGGCCAGGGCGGTGGCCCGTCCGATTCCGGAGCCCGCTCCGGTGACGATGACGCTGCGGCCGGCCAGTCCAGTGGTGCTCATGACGTGCTCCCAGAAGTGCGTGTGTAGGGCGACGAGGTCGTCGCACACACAGTACGACTTAATGTCTCTCAATGACATAAAGTCTGGGGCCGTTTTCGAGATCGTTAGAATCACGGCAGCCCCGGGCGGCAGCCGCCCGTAGTCGAGTCGAGGAGTCGTCAGTGCCGGACGGCGCGATCACCGAACCACCCGGCCGGGGCGGCGGCCGTACGGGCCGGCCGCCGCTGACCGAGCAGCGCAAGGCCGAGATCCGGCTGGAGATCGCCCGCGCCGCGGTGGAACTGTTCGTCGCCCAAGGGGTGGCCGCGACCACCGGCGAGCAGATCGGGCAGGCCGTCGGGGTCTCCGCGCGGACCGTGTGGCGTTACTTTCCGAGCAAGGAAAGCTGCGTGAGCCCGCTGTTCGCCGCCGGGATCGACGCGATAGCCGCCTCGCTGCGGGAATGGCGCTCCGGTCGGCCGCTCGAGGACGCCCTGGAACGGGCGGCCACGACCGGCGACCCCACGATGCCCCGACCGCACCTTCCCAAGATCCGGGCACTGATGAGACTGACCCGGACCGAGCCGGGCCTGCGTGCCGTCTGGCTTCAGGCGCACGACGATGCCGAGCCTGCCTTCGCCCGTGCCCTTGCCGACAGGGCCGGCCTGCCCGCCGTCGACCTTCGCTCGGAGATCCAGGCCGCCATGCTCAACAGCGCCCTGCGCACGGCGGTCGAGCACTACGCGTGGCGCACGGACGAGGAGCAGCCCGACCCCGCGGTGGCGGAGGCCGAACTGGTGTCGACCGTGCGCTCGGCCCTCGCCATCGTCGCGGAAGGACTCGCCTGAGAGCTGGGCCGGGCGCCGCTCGACCGCGGTCGGCGCCCGGCCGACGAGGCCTTCGTGCGCCTGCACTCAGATCTTCTTGTCCCCGCACTGAAAGACCTTCCGGCCCCTGCACTGAGACCTTCCGGCCCCCGCACTGAGACCTTCCGGCCCCTGCCCCCGCACCTTCCGGCCCCCGCACTCACACCTTCTGGCGCCTGCTTTCTCACGCCTTCCGGTAGGTGTACGCCTCCGTGGCCGCCGCTTCGACCGCCGCGAGGTCGGCTCCCGTCGAGGCCGTGACGACCGCGGCCACCGCGCCCTCGACGAAGGGCGCGTCCACCAGGCGGCTGTTGTCGGGGAGCTCGTCCCCCTCCGCCAGCAGGGCCTTCACGGTGAGGACCGCACTGCCCAGGTCGGTGAGCACCGCGACCCCGGCGCCGCGGTCCACCGAGGCGGCCGCCGCGGAGATGAGCTCGGCGCTGGTGCCGAGACCGCCGTCCACCGTGCCGCCGGCCGCGGCGACGGGAGCGGTCGTGTCGCCGCCCGCGAGTCGCGTCGCCAGCTCGGCGACCGAGACGGCGACGGCGGCGCTGTGGGAGACCAGCACGATGCCGACGAGGTTGTCCGTGCTGCCCGGGGATTCATTCATCGGAGGCCTCCAGGAGCGCGCCGATCAGCAGGGACGAGGACGTGGCACCCGGATCCTGGTGCCCGATGCTGCGCTCGCCCAGATAGCTGGCCCGGCCCTTGCGGGCCTGGAGCGGTGTCGTCGCGACGGCGCCCTCCTCAGCGGCCGTCTTCGCCGCGGCGAAGGACTCGGCGAGCGCGTCCACCGCGGGCACCAGCGCGTCGATCATGGTCTTGTCGCCGGGCGCGGCTCCGCCCAGCGCCATCACCGCGTCCACGCCCTCGCGCAACGCGTCCGTGAACTGTTCCTCGGTGACCTCCGCGGCGTCCCCCAGAGCCTTGCCCGTACGGCGGAGCAAGGTGCCGTACAAGGGCCCCGACGCGCCGCCGACCGTGGAGATCAGCCGGCGTCCGGCGAGGGTGAGAACGGCACCGGGGGTGTCCGGCGCCTCCTTCTCCAGCGAGACCACCACGGCGGTGAACCCGCGCTGCAGATTGCTGCCGTGGTCGGCGTCGCCGATCGGCGAGTCCAGAGCGGTGAGCCGCTCCGCCTCGCGGTCCACGGACGCGGCGACCGCCGTCATCCAACGGCGGAAGAACTCGGCGTCGAGCACAGAATCTCCTTGCGTGGTACGAACGTTGACCGGGCGGAACGCCGACATGATGCCGATGCCGCCGGGGTTCACACACCCCAGCGCAACGCGGGCGTCTTCACCGGCGCGTCCCACAGCCGCAGCAGCTCCTCGTCCACCTGGCACAGCGTCACCGAGGAGCCCGCCATGTCCAGCGAGGTGACGTAGTTCCCGACCAGCGTGCGTGCCACGGGTACCCCGCGTTCGGTGAGCACCCGCTGCACCTCCGCGTGGAACCCGTACAGCTCCAGGAGCGGCGTCGCACCCATGCCGTTGACCAGCAGCAGGACGGGATTGCGCGGGTTCAGGTCCTCCAGGATCGCGTGCACCGAGAAGTCGGCGATCTCGTGCGAGGTCATCATCGCGCGCCGCTCCCGGCCCGGCTCGCCGTGGATGCCGACGCCGAGCTCCAGCTCCCCGGGCGGGAGGTCGAAGGTGGGGCTGCCCTTGGCCGGCGTGGTGCAGGCGCTCAGTGCGACACCGAAGCTGCGGGAGTTCTCGTTGACCTGCCGGGCCAGTGCCTGCACTCGCTCCAGCGGGGCGCCCTCCTCGGCCGCGGCGCCCGCGATCTTCTCCACGAACAGGGTCGCGCCGGTGCCGCGCCGCCCGGCGGTGTACAGACTGTCGGTGACGGCGACGTCGTCGTTGACGAGGACCTTCGCCACCTGGATGCCCTCGTCCTCGGCGAGCTCGGCCGCCATGTCGAAGTTGAGCACGTCCCCGGTGTAGTTCTTCACGATGAACAGCACGCCCGCGCCGCTGTTCACGGCCGCCGCCGCGCGCAGCATCTGGTCAGGCACCGGTGACGTGAAGACCTCGCCCGGGCAGGCCGCCGACAGCATCCCGGGGCCCACGAAACCGCCGTGCAGCGGTTCGTGCCCCGACCCGCCGCCGGAGACGAGTCCCACCCTGCCGGGCACCGGCGCGTCCCGCCGTACGATCACCCGGTTGTCCACATCCACCGTCAGCTCGGGATGCGCGGCCGCCATACCCCGCAGCGCGTCCGCGACCACTGTCTCCGCCACGTTGATGAGCATCTTCACGGGTACCTCCTGGTGAGACTAACGGATGAGCCTCTGACCCCTGTTTTTGCAGGTCAGACCACGTTGAGCTCGCAAATGATCTTGGCGGTTCATGCCGGTCGGAAGCGGGTTTTGGCGGTGCTGATGCTGACCTGTTGCTGACTTTGGTGACAGGGTGTCGAGGGTGTCCGACGTGGCTGGCATGGATGCGGATCGACCCGAGAAGCCTGCTCCGGGAAGGGGCGGCGCCGGGGATGCGGTGGTCATCTGCGCGGATGCGAACGGAAGCGTCTGCGGCTGTCCGGCTGCCGGGCGAAGCCCGCCCTCGGGGTGGACTGTGGAGACACTGTCCGACGGAGTGTTCATCGGAGGCGCGGAGGGCTCCGGCGCGAGTGTAGTAAGCACTTCGTGTCTCGATCCCAGGCTCGGCGTGTTCCCCATTCCATGCGGGCCTGGTGGTGGAGAAGTCTGCTGCGGCCCGCTGAACCGAGCATCCCCGAAATTCTGGCTGGCTGCCAGATGTCGTGAGAGGGGTCGGAGCGCAGGGTGGCCGCAGCCCTCGGGGGTGCATTCGGTGGAGGGGATCGTCGCGCGGTGGAACTTCATCGGGCGCTCCCGGCAGGGCATCGAACAGGGCCGGAAGGACTGGATGGAGGGGACTCGCTTCGGCGAGGTACATGGCTACGGGGGCGCCCCACTGCCCGCTCCGGAAGTCCCGCCGCTGTCGCGGGGTCGGGTGCGTTGACCTGCGGTCATGCTTTTGCAGCGGGCAGGCGTCTGTGACCAGGTCTGATCAGACACGGCCCATCAGGTCGTTATTGATGCCGATACCCGGCGGGTCGTTGTGGTTGGCCGGCCCCTGCCGGGCAACCGGCACGCTTCATCCGGAGAGCCCTATGACCGGCACCGGCTGTGGTTGGCCGACGGCACCGGTCGCCGCTGAACAAGGGTGTCGATCTCGGGACGGATCCCTTCAGTCGGGGATCCTCGACGGGACACGCGCGTGGGTCCCCTTCGTGGGAACCGGCAGGTTCGGCACCGAACCCATGCTCGTGTCCCCTTTTCAACCGCAGAACGGACGCCGCCGTTCGACGTCAGCGAGTGCGGACGGAGCCTACGGAGCCTTTGGGGGCTGGGGGGCTGCTTCCTCCGCACCCGCTCAGGCTCGGGATTCTCAGAGCTTTCCGCCGATCTCGCATGCCCGGCACGGCGGCCGGCCACAGGTGCACTGCATGATGGCGTCGAGGACCTCACGATCGTGGTAGAGGCACTCGTCCTTGCAGGTGTGGCGCGGGATGAATCCCGCCGGGATCTCACCAGGCCACGGCTCGTGACCGTCCCGGCAGCGAGCGAACCGCTCAGGGTCGGTGGAGTGCAGGTCGTGCATGCCCGACCGCGCCTCGTCCTCCAGTTCCCGCACTCGCTCCACCAGGCTCTTCAGCTCGGCGGCGATGCTGGAGTACCGGTCGGCGCCGGTCCTTACGTGTGCGGCCCGCAGTGCCATCGCTGCGTTGCCCAAAAACCGGCCGGCATCCTGAAGATCGGTCACGTGATGCAACTGAATGCCGTTCACGCCCCGGACCCATACGGCGTCCATGCTGCTCACTGATCCACCTTCCCGGCGTTCGCCTTGATTATCTTGCGAAACAGTATGCGCGGCGCCGGTGCGTCCGCATAGAAAAATCTGTCTGTTTAGCAAACTAAGGGTTTCGGCCGCACCCCGCCAGCAAATTCGGGGTGAGTCGGCTCACAGGAGACATGGGCTCGCAACAGGCACGACATAGCCGAAGGTCCATTGCCCACTCATGTGGTGGATCTTCGGCTGTATGTCCCAATGGATCTTCTGCTGATTTCTTGTTCGCCGCCTGTTATCGAGCCGGAATTGTCAGGACGCCTGTCAGCAAGGCGCCGACCAGAGGCGTCGCCATGCTTGGCGGCAACAGCGCCGTTCCGGCTCGATGTGTGTTATCCGGCGACCGTGTAGGAGCGCGCTCCCGTTCCGGCGAGTCCGCCGCCGTCGACGATCAGGTACTCCGGGCGGATGGGGCGTCCGTCGAACCAGCATTCCAGGATCTCCCGGGTTCCGGCGGCGTAGCGGGCCTGCGCCGAGAGGGTCGAACCGGACACGTGCGGGGTCATCGCCTCGTGGGGCATGGTGCGCCAGGGATGGTCGGGCGGTGGCGGCTGCGGATACCAGACGTCACCGGCGTATCCGGCCAGCCGGCCGCTGCTGAGGGCCCGGACCACGGCGTCCCGGTCGACGATGAGCGCGCGTGCGGTGTTGACGATGTACGAACCGCGCTTCATGACGCCGATCAGGTCGTCGTCGAAGAGGTGGTGCGTCTGCGGATGCAGCGGAGTGTGGATCGACAGCACGTCGACCGAGGAGGCCAGCGAGCGGGCGTCGGGATGCCAGGTCAGCTCCAGTTCCTCCTCGACCTGCTTGGGCAGCCGGTGCACGTCGCTGTAGTGCAGCGTGACGTCGAACGGCTTCAGGCGGCGCAGTACCGCCTGGCCGATACGGCCGGCGCCCAGGACGCCGACGTTCATGCCTTCGAGGTCGTAGGCGCGCGAGACGCTGTCGGCGATGTTCCAGCCCTTCTTGGCGGTCACCCAGTCGTGGGCCGGCAGGTAGTTGTGCACCAGGGTGAGGATCTGCATGACGGCGTGCTCGGACACGCTGATGCTGTTGCTGTAGGTCACCTCCGCCACCGTCATGCCGTGGTCGATGGCGCTGGGCAGGTCTACGTGGTCCGACCCGATCCCCGCCGTGATCGCGAGTTTGAGCCGGGGGGCGGAGGCGATCCGCTCGGGGGTCAGATAGGCGGGCCAGAAGGGCTGGGAGATCACCACGTCGGCGTCGGGCAGCTCGCGGTCCAGGGTGGAGTGGGGTGCTTCCTTGTCGCTGGTGACGACATAGGTGTCGCCCCGGTCCTCCAGGAACCGGCGCAGTCCCAGTTCTCCCGAGACGCAGCCGAGAAGCTGCCCCGGGGTGAAATCTATGGTGTGTGGAGTCGGCGTTGTCTGACCGCCCGGATATCCGGTGATGGCCGGAATCTCGTCGCGGGCGTAACCGGGAGGATATCCGCCCACGGGGTCGGGATAGAGCACCGCAAGGATCTTTGCCATGGCCGTCCTCCATCGGTGGGGCCTCCGCACCGGCTGAACCGGTCGGATACCGATGATCTTGAATTTTAGTTGAGCATGCGTCGACGCTGCAATCCCCGCAGATATCATGGGGGTGCGCCAGTGGATAAGGATGCGGATATCGATGGGGCCTGCGCCAGGAGTTGGGGCGACAGAGCGTACCGATCCGTATTCTGTGCGGAGGCTTCTGATGCGGGCGGACGAATCCGGGCCCGAGAGGGAATCCCGGGAGCCTACATACATCTCCGGTACCGAGCCCGAGCCGCGAGCCGAGCCCGAGCCAGGAGGCGATCCCGCGCCGTCACGCGAACCCGTTCCGCTCACGTCTGCGCAAGGGCGTCCTGGCGGCGGTCGCGCTCGGCGGCGTTCTGGGCGGGGCAGCCCGTTACGTACTTGGACTGACGTTTCCCACGCCTCAGGCGGCGTTTCCGTTGACGACGTTCGCCATCAACGTGTCCGGTGCGTTCCTGCTGGCGCTGCTGCTCATGTATGTGCTCGAGATCTGGCCGCCGACCCGGTACGTGCGACCGTTCGTCGGCGTCGGGTTTCTCGGCGCCTTCACCACTTTCTCGACGTGGATGGTCGACACCGATCGCCTTCTGGGTCTCGGCCACTACGCAGTCGCGGCGTTCAACGTCTTCGGCAGCCTGTTCGCCGGACTGGCCGCGACCGCTCTGGGCCTGGCGATCGGCAGGATGGCCCTGGCCCGGCGGGTGCGGCTCACCGCGCGGCACGGCCGCGCCCGCCGGTACGGCTGGTGGGTCCGGTGATCATCCTGCTCGCCGTCTGTGCCGCGGCCGCGGTCGGGGCAGTCGCACGCTACGTACTCGACCAGTACGTGCAGTACAGACGCCCGGGCCTGTTCCCGCGCGGCACGTGGCTGATCAATATCACCGGGTCGTACGTGCTGGGCATTGTGATGGGCCTCGCCGCACGGCACGGGCTGTCGGAGCAGGCTGTGCACATTGTCGGTGTCGGATTCTGTGGCGCCTATACAACGTTCTCCACATTCAGTTACGAGTTGGTCCACCTGCGCGAGAAGGGACAGGTCAGAAGGTCCCTGCTGTACGGCACTTCAAGCCTCGTGGTGGGTCTGTCGGCGGCAGCGGCGGGACTCGCCATCGGGTCGTTCTGAGAAAGGGAAGGCACAGCCGTCGGGGACTTGACACGTGGATTTACGAGACGTCTCCTTGAACATAGGAAACATGCTGTGGCGTACGCCTATCCGGGCACGTCACACCCGCTCGGGTTGGCCAGCGTCCACCGACATCCGGAGGCTGCTGATGGCAACCTACGAATATCAATGCAGCCGCTGTGGGCCCTTCGATGTGAAGTTGGAAATCGGGACGGCGCCCAAGGCTTACGGTTGCCCTGTTTGCGCAGGCACTGCGAGACGTGTGTATTCCTCGCCCGGTCTCTCGCTGACCTCGAATGCGGTCGCCGCCCTCCATCTCTCGGAGGAGCAGGCGCGTGAGGCCCCGGCAGTAGTCTCCCAAGTGCCGCCACGCAGAAGGGTGCCACGGCACCCGCACCCCGCACTCTCGCGGCTGCCGCGTCTCTGAGGGCGGTGGTCGACAAGGCAGAACGTCTCATGCGGGTTTCGACATCGGAACACGACGTCGTTCCCGTAGCGGTGCGCGAAATTCGGAATCGCGGAACGCGCGCCGGGAGCCGAATCGTATCCTCGGCAGGTGATCG
This sequence comes from Streptomyces sp. NPDC058086, assembly GCF_042885015.1. Classification (NCBI taxonomy): domain Bacteria; kingdom Bacillati; phylum Actinomycetota; class Actinomycetes; order Kitasatosporales; family Streptomycetaceae; genus Streptomyces; species Streptomyces sp. NPDC058086. The sequence continues at coordinate 189,641 of NZ_JBHVST010000005.1, forward strand.
GCGGCCCGGGCGTCACGTGATTCCTCCCCCCACGCGGACTTAGGAGGTGTGTCCCCGTGGGAAACGTGGGACTGCTCTTTGTCGGTGCGGTGCTCTTCATGAATGGATTGCTGCTGCTCGGGAAGGTCGATGCCAAGGCAGCAGCGGTGTTCAACCTTTTCGTAGGCGCACTGCAAGTACTGACGCCGACCTACCTCGTCTTCACCGCCAACGGCGACCCCATGAAGATCCTGGCGGCATCCGGCATCTACCTCTTCGGCTTCACCTACCTCTACGTAGGTATCGGCCTGCTCGCCGGTCTCGACAGCACCGGCGTCGGCTACTACTCGCTGTTTGTGGCAATTGCCGCCCTGGGATACTCGTTCGTCAATTTCCGGCTCTTCAAGGACTACCCCTTCGGGGTCATCTGGCTCTACTGGGCCTACCTGTGGTTCCTGTTCTTCCTGCTGCTCGGTCTCAAGAAGGACAGCCTCACGATCTATACCGGTTGGGTCACGGCGATCGAAGGCTGGGTCACCGGCGTGATTCCCGCGGGGCTGCTGCTCTCCGGCTACTGGAAGCACCCCACCGAGACCGCCATCGCACTGGGGGTCTTCGGCGTCGTGGTGTTCGCGGGGCTGTGGCCACGCACCCATAGAACGCCCCGGCCGACCTCAGCCGCCCCGCGGGCCGGAGGTGTGGGCGCACCAACGTGACCGGATCAAAAACGAGGAGTTCTCATGCCTGAAAATCTCTTCAGCGTGGACCACAGCAAGTCGATGCGCGACCAGGCCGTGCCCGGCCACAACAGGTGGCACCCGGACATCCCCACCGTCGCCATGGTCAAGCCAGGAGCGGAGTTCCGCGTAGAGTGCCGCGACTGGACCGACTGCCAGGTCGGCAACAACGACACCGCCAACGACGTACGCGACATCGACCTGACCATCCCTCACATGCTCAGCGGCCCGATAGGCGTGGAGGGCGCCGAACCCGGCGACCTGCTCGTCGTCGACATCCTCGACCTCGGCCCCGTGCCGCAGCAGACCGGGGACGCGGCAGGACAAGGCTGGGGCTACACCGGCATCTTCGCCAAGGCCAACGGCGGAGGCTTCCTGACCGACTACTTCCCGGACGCCTACAAGGCGGTATGGGACTTCCACGGACAGCAGGCCGTCTCCCGCCACCTTCCCGGGATCCGCTTCACCGGAATCACCCACCCCGGGCTGTTCGGAACCGCCCCTTCCACCGAGATGCTCGCCCGCTGGAACGCCCGCGAGCAGGCGCTGATCGACACCGACCCGAACCGGGTCCCCCCGCTCGCCGTCCCGCCGGACGTCACCAACGCCCTCGCCGGCACGGCCACCGGAGACCTCGCACGGCGCATCGGCGAGGAAGGCGCACGCACGGTGCCGGCCCGCGAGAACGGAGGCAACCACGACATCAAGAACTTCACCCGGGGATCGAGAGTCTTCTACCCCGTACACGTCAAGGACGCGAAGCTCTCCGGAGGCGACCTGCACTTCAGCCAGGGCGACGGAGAGATCACCTTCTGCGGCGCCATCGAGATGGGCGGCTTCATCGACTTCCACGTCGACCTGATCAAGGGCGGCATGGAGACGTACGGCATCTCCACCAACCCCGTGTTCATTCCGGGCAACGTCGAGCCGAGGTACACAGAGTTCCTCACCTTCATCGGGATCTCCGTCGACCACGACACGGACACGAACTACTACCTGGACGCGACACTGGCCTACCGCCGGGCCTGCCTCAACGCCGTCGAGTACTTCAAGAAGTTCGGCTACAGCGGAGAGCAGGCCTACCTGCTGCTCGGCTCCTCCCCCATAGAGGGTCGCATCAGCGGCATCGTCGACATCCCCAACGCCTGCTGCTCGCTGTACGTACCCACCGCCATGTTCGACTTCGACGTCCGGCCGACCGCGGCCGGTCCGATGAAGGCCGACCGCGGCAAGTGCGCGCTGTCCACAGCCTGAACCGGACGACGAGGGATGCCCGCCCTCACGCAAGAGCGGCGGCCCCACCCTCGACCAGTGGATCAAGGCGCGGGATACGCGAAAGCAGGTATGCCGATCGACACATCAGGGGCGTCACCGAAACCTTCGGTGACGCCCCGTGGACTTGTGTCTCGGCCCGCTGCTGCGCTTCACCTGATGGGGGTTCTCCCGGGCAGGAGTCGGAGGAGGGCAGCAGCGTCTCCAGGACGTGGTCGCAGAGGTCGTTCCAGCGATTCGGTCGGCGCGGTGAGAGCCAGGCGCAATGCCTCCGGTCCGGCATGCGGTCAGGAGGCTCCATCCCGGTACCTGGGGTGGAGCCGTCGTGCGTGGGCAGGGCAGTCCGCTGCGGGCGGGTTCGAGACCCCGTTCCGAGCTGGTGCGATCGTCCTCCATGTCTTCGGTCTGGCCCCTGGGGGACCTCATCGAGGACGCGTTGGGGACGCAACGACAGGAGCTTTGGGGCCGGGGCGGTCTGTATCGGCTGGTAGTTGTCTGATCTGCACTCTGGCCAAGGACAAGCTCTACGGCCACATCAAGAAGGTCAAGAACCGGTCGAGGTTCCTGGAGTTCTGCCGCTACCTGCGCACCCTCTACCCAACCGCCACACCGACGACCAGCGCCTACGAGCCGTGGTCGCCGGGGCAAACGCTGCCTGATACGGCCTCGGTGGTCGTCGGTGCCTGGGCGGCCGTGACGACGGCTGCCAGGTCTGCGCCCGCTCGGAGTAGCGCCACGGACCGTGTGGCGATCTGGTCAAGACGCTGTTGCAGGATGCGTTGGGTCTCTCCCGGGCCGTCGAGTTGGTGCAGGGAGCCCATGATCTCGCGCACTGCTGGAATGCTGTAACCGGTGCTGCGGAGGGCCGCAACGATTCGGGCCGCTCCGGCGGCTGAAAGACCGTAGCGGCGTGCTTGCAGTGACGTCACTCGCTCAGGTGTGACAAGCCCTTCCTGCTCCCAGAACCGCAGGGTGGAGGGACGTACATTGAGCGCTCCGGCGAGCTCTGTGATCGTCATCGCGTCACTCTCCTGCTCGAACTCGGGTGTGTTCGCTTCGGCCTGGATCGCACGCAACGCTTGTTGAGCGCGCAGGGCCTCCTCCCGTTCCCGCGCGAGCCGAACATGGACCGTGTTGATCGCTGAGGCTGCCTCCGTGATCGTCTCTGTTCGCAGCTCCGCGAGCATCTGCCGGGCTGTGACAGGCCCAACAGCACCTGCGAGTCCTCGATAGGCGCGAAGGGCGTGCACGTGCAGCGGTGTGTAGGAACGGTAACCGTTGCTCGATCGAGCGGCTGGGGGAATGACTCCCAGCCGCTCCAGGTCGCGAACCTGTTGCACCGAGTACCCCGACTCCATGGCGACATCGGCGGTTCGGAGCGGCACCCGTTGTGAACCGCTCACCAGCTCGCCCATCAGCCAACCCCACATAAGCACTTGAAGGTGATGCTTGAACCATGAGTATGGAACAGATCATCGCGACCGTGCGAGGCTTCGCCGGCGCGCTCGTGGTTATCCCGGAGCCGGGCGGCGACTTCCCCGAGCTCGCATGGGGGGATGCGTTCTTCTACTACGCCCCCGACGGTCAGATGCCTCAGAACGTCCAGCCTTACGGAACGATCGTCATCAAGAACTACCCCGACGACGCCGCTTCCGACCTTGACCCTCCGGGCCGCTGGCGCGTGAACATCCACGCCGACCGTGCGACGTTCCGGGAGCTCACGGGGGAGGAGCCGCGCAGCCTCACCCGACCTCGCGACTACGCAGCCGCCGACAGCGTGATGCCGCACCCGGTATACGGGGCACTTGGCTGGATCTCCGTCGTCAATCCTGGTGAGAGGGCAACGGACACGGCCGTGCAGCTTCTACGCAGCGCCCACGACGCCGCTCGTGCCAGGTTCGCGCGGCGACACGAACCGGGAAGGTCTCTGGAGAATGACTGACACGGTTCCAGAGCAAGCGGACAGCGTGGGCCGGAGCATGCGCTCGGCGGTGGACTTCGACGAGTGGGCCTCGACCCAGACAGCAGGAGAGCCGGCTGAGTCCTGCACCTTCATGGTTGATGCCTCACACAGACCGCCGCTCTGCGCGGTCACTTCCGCCGCCAACTGGGCTCGCCCCCGGCCGCGTACCGGGAGGCCTACCGCACTCGTCACCCCTTGGGCGGCGGGACTCCGCACATCTGACCTGGGCCCTCGCCCGCCCCGGACGGTGACTGGGCGGCGTCAGCACCCCCGGAATCGCCAGGGGCGGAGACCGGCAAGGCTGTCACTCCTGCGGCGTCTGCCGGATCTTGGCAAGCGTCAGGACGCCGCCGCCGATGCCCCATCCGGCGTCGGCGACCTCTTCGACCAGTACGAGGGTGGTGGCCCGGGCGCGGTCGCCGAAGATCTCGGCGTACAGGTCGGTGGTGCGCGTGATGATCTGCTCCTTCTGCTCTGCGGTGAGGGCGCCGGCGGGGACCTTGAAGTTCGCGAATGGCATGGTGATCTCTCTTCGTGCGGGGGCACCGGAGCTGCTCACGACGAGCAGGAGGTCGACCCCGATGGGGCAACCATCCGTCCGAGTCACCTGCTCCGGCCAGGGCTGAGCCCACCCAGGGGTCACCAGCCCCTGGCTCGGACCCCGCCGGAGAGGCGACGATGAGTGGGTGAACCTTCCCGAGCTTGCGGCGTTCCTCAGGTCCCGGCGTGACCGGATCCGGCCGGCCGACGTCGGCCTGCCCGCCGGGCCCCGGCGCCGGGTGCCGGGCCTACGGCGCGAGGAGGTTGCGCAACTGGCAGGCCTGTCGGCCGACTACTACACCGAGCTGGAGCGCGGACGTGGCGCCCAGCCCTCGTCCCAGACACTCGCCGCCCTCGCCCGGGCGCTGCGGCTGGGCGGTGACCAGCGCGACCACCTGTTCCATCTCGCCGACCGGCCGCTGCCCGCATCGGCGCACGGTGCGAGCGCGCGGCACGTCCAGCCCGCCCTGCTCGGGCTGCTGGACCGGCTGGCCACCACCCCGGCCCAGGTCATCACCGACCTGCACGAGACCCTCGTCCAGAACGAGCTGGCCGCGGCACTGCTCGGCCGGGCTCCGGAGCCGCGCGGCCCCGCCACCGGCTTCGCGTACCGCTGGTTCACGGATCCGGCCGCACGCGCGGTCTACCCGCCCGAGGACCATCCGCATCATTCACGGGTCTTCGTCGCTGACCTGCAGGCAGTCGCCGCCCGCCGGGGCCGCGACACCGAGGTCGCCGGGATGACGGCCGCACTGCGGCGGCGCAGCGCGGAGTTCGCTGCCCTGTGGGACACCCACGACGTCGGCCTGCGCCGCACTGATCACAAGCGCATCGTGCACCCCGCGCTGGGCGTCATCGAGTTGGACTGCCACAGTCTGTTCAGCGAGGACGGCCGCCAGCGCCTCCTGTGGTTCACGGCCCCGCCCGGTACCGAGGGCGCCGCTCAGCTTGAGCTGCTCGGCGTCATCGGCACGCAGGACATGGCGGCGACCGAGGGCGCCTCCCGCACCGAAGGCGGCGTCCACACGGGCTGAGAGTGGACGGCCGGGCCCGGAACCGCCCGTGCGGGCCCCCCCGCCTCTCGTGGCCATCGCCAACGACGCACAGCAGAGCACTCGGGCGCGTCTGATAATTGATCTTGAGGTGGGACGAGGAGTTGACGGAGTCGGCGTGGGGGGCGGATAGCTCCGCGGACGCGCGGCGATTCTCGACTTGGTACGAGATACAACGGAGGCGCAGGCCGAGCAGCGACGGCACAACCTGATCAGCGTGGCCTTCCACCGTGCTGACGCCGACACGGCAGTGGTGTGGGCCCACCTGATGCTGACGTCGAACGCAGGTGGGAGCCCGACCGTGATCACGACCGGCTTCTACGCGTTCACACTGCAGCACGCCGGAAGCGAGTGGCGTATCGCGAAGCTGCTAGCCCTGTCCGTACGACAGCAGCGGCCCCAGGCTTCCTCGCCTCGGGCCGCTGCCCGCATGTCGACATGCCCGCGGGCTGCCGTTGGGTTCGCGCAGGCTGTCGCCCCACAGAGCGGTCTGCCCTGCCACCTCGGGCGCCGGCGTGAGCCGCCCTGGGGCCGAGGTGGTGATCCGTGAGTGGCATCCGAGAGCGTTTGTTGCTCAGCGTGGAAAGCGCCCGGTTTCGCTGGAGGGTGATGTCTGCGGGTTCTGACAACGCTCCTGGGAGCGGTATGCGGTTGAGCGGCAGCCGCTGGACAGGTGCTCGACTGTGTCGAGGAAGTCGAGGAAGGCCCGGTCGGTGCGGGTGGTGTCGCCAGTGGCGTCGAGGTCCATGAGGAGACCACGGATGACAGCGAGCACGAGCGTCGCGAGATCCGGCCGACCGATGCTGCGCAGGCCGTCCTCGAGCGGCCCGAGCCAGTCGGTCGTCGCGGTGCGCCGGAAGTCGGGCCACAACTGCTGCTCCGCACTCTCGCGCAGCTGACCGAACATCCGCAGGTACGGTCGCCCGTCCGGGCCGGTGATGGAGGTCCAGGCGCGGTTCAGGGTGGCTGTGTAGGGCTCGTCGGGTCGCACCCGCAGGAGGTCGCCGAATGTGTCGAGTTGGCGTTGACGCGCGTGCCCGAGGACGGCCCGCAGCAGGGCGTCGCGGGTGCCGAAGTGATAGATCAGCATGCGGGCTGAGGTGCCGGTGGCGGTGGCCAGCGGCTCGAGACGGTCGGGGAGGCCGTGCGCGAGGGCGTGATCAGCGCAGGCATCGAGCAGCCTCTCCTTGATGTGCGGTTGCGGTCGTCTGCCCACGGCCCGACTTTTTCACGTAACGATGGCTACGTCTACCGTTGATCGAAAGGCGGTCAGGGCAGACATGGAGGTAGCGATGAGGGTCGTGTTCGTGCATGGGGCGTGCGTGCGGGACGGGTCGTGGTGGTGGCACCGCACCGCCGGGCTGCTGCAGGAGCGAGGGGTGCCGAGCGTGGCCCCGGCGTTGCCGAGCTGCGGCGAGGCGGGCCTGCCCGGCGGCGTCGGCGGTCCGGGGCTGTCCGAGGATGTGGCCGCGGTGCGACAGGCGCTGCAGGCCGGCGACGAGCCGACCGTCGTGGTCGCCCACAGCTACGGCGGCATCATCACCGCGGAAGCCGCTGCGGGAATCGGGTCGGTACGCCACCTGTTGCTGGTCTCCAGCTACCTGCCCGAGGTCGGGCAGAGCCTGTCGGAGTTCGGGGACGGCAGCCCCGCCCCGTTCCTCGACGTCGACCCCGACGCCGGCACGTTCGGGGTCCGCCCCGAACTGCTCGTGGACACATTCCTGCAGGACTGCGACCCTGAGGTCCAGGCGCAGGCGGCGCACCACCTCGCCCGGCAGAGCGTGCAGGTGACCGGGCAGCCGGTCGGGGCGGCCGCATGGCAGCAGGCGCCCTCGACGTACCTCGTCTGCACTCAGGACCGCGGCACCCCGCCGCGCCTACAGCGCGAGTTCGCCCGCCGGGCCGGCAGCGTCGTCGAACTCGAGGCCGGCCACCACCCGTTCCTGTCCCAGCCCGCCGCGGTCCGGGACCTGCTGCTGAGCCTGTGACGGCAGCCGCGCACGAGCCGGGCCGGCGATCCGAGGACCAGGAGGCCGTCGTGAGCGCCGAGGAAGAACTTCTGTCGAGGGCCTACACCGCCTACAACGGGCAGGACGTCGACGTGCGAACACCGGCTCGGCGCCAGATTTCCGGCCGTTGATCCTCAAGGGCCGTCTCCCCTGACGCGCGGCCTTCCAAGGTCAACCGCGTGGCGTTGGCGAACGAGGCCGCGAGTCCAGGTTCGCTTCGGCCCGATCGCTTATGGCGCGAACGTATCTGGATCACTTCGCAGGCCAGAAGTGGGTTCGCACGGTTCGGTGTGCGGGCGGTCGCCAGACGCAGACGCCTACACCCCTGTGGAGGGCAGCGGGTCCTGTCCCACCAGGTTGTGCCCGCGGGCGGCCGATTCGCGCACGGCGTCGAAGCCGTAGTCGATCATCTCTTCCTCGTACGCGTGCAGGGCCTCGGCCAACGGCCGACCACCGGCGGCCTGAACGAGTCGAGCGGTCAGTACCCGCGCGTCACGGAGTGCGGTGTTCGCGCCAACGCCGATGGCAGGGCTCATGACGTGGATGGCATCGCCCAACAGGGTGACCGCGGTGGTCTCCCACGTCGCGACGGGCACGCTGGTGCGCACCGAGACCGGGAAGATCGAGGCGAGGTCCTGACGGGACACGATCTCGACCAGTTCAGGGTGCCATCCCTCCACCAGGGAGAGCGTGAGTGCCTTTAGTTCCGCGCCGTTCATCGCGAACAACTCCTCGTCCGTGCAAGGAATCTGCTCGCGGCGGGTGCCGAAGACGCACGCGAGGTAGTCGCTGTCGTCGCTGAGCTCGATGTCGGAAGCCAGTCGGGCCGTCGCCTGGTGCAGGGGCTCGCGGTACTGCACGGGAGCGAGTCCTACGAAGCGCTTGCCCGGGCCGATGACGGTGGTCCACAGTCCGAGCAGTTCGGGCGGGACCAGGGCTCGTGCCTGGTCACCGGCGAACGGGACCTTGCCGTAGAGCAGCCGCAGTCCGGCGTCGACGACCTGAGCCTGGGGCAGGTACTGCCTCCGGGTGGCCGAGTTGACCCCGTCAGCGCCGATCAGGACATCGCCTGTGGCGCTGGTGCCGTCCGCGAAGTGCGCGGTCACCGAGCCCGACCGGTCGGTGTCGTAGCGGGTCAGCCGGGCACCGTAGTGCACCGCCTTGTCCAGGCCGGACAGCAGGATCTGCCGCAGGGTCATGCGGTTGACCCCCAAGTGCCCGCCGCCGGGCAGGTCCGGGACGGGCGGGAGTTCCTGGGCGTGCAGCAGGTTCAGCTGGTGGTCGAACGCGTCCATGCGTGACCCGGGGGTGGCGGCGGTAGCCGCGAACACCTCATAGGCTTGCGGCGTCAGCACCGCCCTGAGCGCGGTGATGCCGTCGGAGTTGATGCGGATGCGGTAGCCCTGGTTGCGGAAGGCCGCAGTGGAGTCCTTCTCATACACCGCGACGCTGATCCCCGCCTGACGAAGCCCCTGCGCGAGGGCCAGGCCGCCCAGCCCGCCTCCGGCGATGATGACATGCAGATCCGACACAACTGTGTCCCTTCTCGAAGATGAAACGAAAAGGGACGCACCGGACGTGCCTCAACGGCACTGTACGAGCGCATGACCGCCATCCGGACTACCCACCGGACCGTGACTTTTGTACGTCCGGAAAAAAGCTAGCACAGGTTCGGCCGTGAGCCCCGCAGCGCCAACACCAGTCATGCCACTGCGAATTGGTCGGGTGGCTGCTTGAAGGGCAACGCTGTGCAGCTCGTTGCATCAGGCCGTGTCCGGTGGGTCAGGCTGTGCGGGGGCGGGGCTGCCTGAAGCTGTCAGTGGCGCAGGAGAGTATGCGAGTTACATTCGCGTCGAGGGGGAGAGTGTGGCTGACGGCATCGCGTGGTTTCTGGAGCCTTATCTGATCGAGTGCGTGACGTTTGCTCGTGACATCGATCCGGTCGACCTTGCATCTCGGCTGGGAGCACGCCCAGGTCAGCTTGCACATCGCGCCTCTGCTGACGACGCGGTAGATCTGCTCGCCGGTGATGGCGTCGAAAGCGTTGCCAGGGTGGGCCGCGCCGGCGACTGGTCCTTCGCCGTCGAGTACGGCGATGCGGTCGGCCCCACCGCCACCGGCTTGGGGGCTGTCTCAGCCGAGGGTGTGGAGGCGGTCAACTTCCTCCTGACTCCGTGGCAGCCGCCGTCGATGTTCACCTACTACCGTGACCGCAACCACATCTGTTCGTTCGGCATCGGGGAAGAAGCCCGTCGGTGGGGCCACAGCCCTGACGTGCTGGTCCCAGCTCTCACCGAGGTGGGAGTCCTGCCGGCACAGCCGGATCTCCGCGAAGCCGATGCCGAACGGGTCCGCCGATTGAGCGTACTGACGATCGAGGAGCACTTCCGGTTGCGGCTGCCGCGGACAGACGTGCTGCACGGGCAGCTCCCGCTCTTCATCGTGCGCGAGGCGTAACCGCCAGACTCAGGTCATCTCCGGAGCCACAACTGGATCGCGGCGACTTCCACCCTTGCTACCGCGGTTGCGGTGGTGCGCTCGCTGGTCACGGCGTTCAGGAATGGTGTGCTTGATCGGTCGACGGCGCAGGTAAGGCGGTTGCGGCGGGAGCTGTACGCTTTGTCACCACCCAGGTGGTCTGGTCGGGCGCGCGGGCTCCCGCCTGAGGAGCGGGGAACGCGGATTCGGTCCAGGACCGGCATCATCTGCGGAGCGTTTCCCGACTGACCGGGTGTAGCGAGAAGAGCCAGAGGTCGCAGCCCGTCTTCACCAGCCAGGTGAATCTTCGTGCTCAGCCCTCCGCGGGAGCGGCCGAGAGCTTCATCGGGGCGGTGTGGGGCAGGCCGACTGCGCGTGCCGGGTATCCGCGGTGCCTGCTTTGGAGCCCCAGCAGCATGCTGGTGAGAGCGGTGAACGGTGGAGTCCACGCTCACCATGGACCAGTCGACCCGACCCCGCGCAACGGCCTCGGCGCTCCTTCTGCTTCGCTTCCCACCGGTCTGCCGTGACGGCCTGCGCCTTCTTCTCGCACCCCGGGTGCACGGGCTCGCCCCGGCACGGCGCCCTTCCTGCCAAGCGCGCCGACTGCACGGAGACGGGGATCCGGGTGCTCACCTGGGCCGACGGCGACATCGGGTAGGACTCGCACTCACTATGCGTACACATCCGGGCACGTTCCGAACCGTTGGTAAGGCTGTGTATCACCTAGGGGTGATATTGACATATCCGCGATGTTATATGGGCATATGCATCAGCTGATCGGACGCATGCGGTCCTGGCGTCGGCTGCCCACCGTCGCGGGCCAGGTCTTCCTCTTGCAGGCCGTTTTGATCCTGGCCCTTGCGGCAGCGGCGGTCGCCACCCTGATGCTCCAGTACCGGGCCGACGCCGAGCGCGAGGCCCGCAACCGGTCACTGGCCGTTGCCTCGGCAGTCGCCGCCTCCCCCGCCGTGCGACAGGCGTTGTCCAAGCCGAATCCGACCGCCGTGCTTCAGCCGCAGGCCGAAGAAACCCGCCGACGCACCGCCGTGGACTTCGTCGTCGTGATGAGTCCCACGGGCATCCGCTACACCCATCCGAACCCCGCGCAGATCGGCCGGCACTACATCGGCAGCATCGCGGCAGCGCAGCACGGCGGGATTGTCACCGAGACGACTGCCGGGACGCTGGGCCCCTCGGTCCGCACCGTCGTTCCCGTCACCACAGGTGACGGGAGGGTCATCGGTCTCGTCTCCGCGGGCATCACGGTCAAGCAAGTGAGCCTGGCAGCCGAGCGGCAGGTGCCACTCGTCCTGGGGGCAACCGGCGTGGTGCTCTCGGCGGCCACCGGCGGGACAGCGCTGATCAGCAGGCGCCTGCGCCGTCAGACACACGGCCTCGGCCCGACGCAGATGACCCGTATGTACGAGCACCACGATGCTGTTCTGCACACGGTACGGGAGGGTGTTCTGATCGTCGATTCCCAGGGTCGTCTGTTGCTGGCCAATGACGAAGCACGGCGCCTGCTCGGGCTGAGGGTCGACGGGGACGGGCGGCCCGTCACGGATCTGGGGCTCGAACCGAAGGCCGAGCAGCTTCTCCTGTCGGGCAGGGCGACCACGGACGAGGTCATCGAGGTGGGCGACCGGATCCTGGCCGTCAGCCAACGCCCCATGGCGCAGCAGCCCGGGCTGGGAGGCTGGGTCGCCACGCTGCGTGACACAACCGAACTCAGCGCACTGATGGGCCGGGTGGAAGTAGTCCAGGAACGGCTCAAACTTCTGTACGACGCCGGTATACGCATCGGCACCACTCTCGACGTGACCCACACGGCTCAGGAACTGGCGGCGTTCGCCGTGCCCAGGTTCGCCGACTACGTCACCGTCGACCTGGTCGATGCCGTGCTGCGCGGCGACGAACCGAACCCGTTGCGTGCAGCGGAACTACGTCGTGTCGCGGTGGACGGCATACGCAAGGATGCGCCGCTCTACCCTCCCGGTGAGCTCATCCATTTCGACCCGTCAACACCACAGGCATCCGGCTTCGGTTCCGGGCAGATCGTGCTGGAGGCCGACCTGGCAGCCTTCTCCGGCTGGCAGGTACAGGACCCCGACCGAGCTCGCAGACTGGTGGCATACGGCATCCACTCCATGATCGCTGCTCCCCTGCGAGCCGGCGGAGTGATTCTCGGCATGGCGACGTTCTGGCGTTCGAAGGAGCCGACACCGTTTACTCAGGAAGACCTCTCGCTCGCGGAGGAACTGGTCGCCCGCGCGGCGGTGAGTATCGAGAACGCCCGTCGCTTCACCCGCGAGCACACCACGGCGGTCACGCTGCAACGCAGCCTGCTGCCGCACGCGCTCCCCGACCAGAGCGCGGTCGACGTGGCCCACCGCTATCTTCCGGCAGGGGCAGGACTCGGTGGTGTCGGCGGCGACTGGTTCGACGTCATACCCCTCTCCGGAGCGCGCGTCGCCATCGTGGTGGGCGACGTTGTGGGGCACGGACTGCACGCCGCCGCCACCATGGGACAACTGCGCACCGCCGTCCACAACTTCTCCACGCTCGACCTGCCACCTGACGAGCTGCTCTGGCACCTGGACGAACTTGTCACCCGCATCGACCAGGACCGGGACGGCGACGGTGAAACACCGACACTCACGGGCGCCACCTGCCTGTACGCGATCTACGACCCGATCTCCCGTCTCTGCACCATGGCCAGGGCGGGCCACCTGGAACCCATCATCGTGCGCCCGGACGGGCATGCGGACCTGCCCGGCGTACCGGCCGGCCCGCCGTTGGGGCTGGGAGGACTGCCCTACGAAAAGACCGAGGTACTTCTGCCCGAGGGCAGCGCCATCGTCCTCTACACCGACGGCCTGATCGAAGACCGGCAGCGTGACATCGATGAGGGCATCGAGCTCCTGCGTCGTGCTGTTGCACACGCCGGGCAAACGCCGGACCAGGTGTGCCGGGCAGCGATGGATGCCATGGTCCGCGTAGCGCCACGCGACGACGTAGCCCTGATTGTCGCCAGCACTCGGCTGCTCGACGGCAATCGCACCGCGTCCTGGGACGTACCGTCCGACCCCTCGGCCGTTGCCGGCGTGCGTGCTGCCGCCACCCGGCTCCTGGGCGACTGGGACATGGAAGAGGAAGCGTTCACTCTGGAGTTGATCCTCAGCGAGCTGGTCACCAATGCCATCCGGCACGCAACCGGTCCCATCGGTGTGCGCCTGATCCGTGACCGCAGCCTCATCTGCGAGGTCTCCGACGGCAGCAGCGTCTCTCCGCACCTGCGCCGAGCCACCACCATGGACGAAGGCGGCCGGGGACTCTTCCTGGTAGCCCAGTTCGCCGACCGCTGGGGTACTCGCTACACATCCGGCGGAAAGGTCATCTGGACGGAACAGAAGCTCTCCGCAATGAACCAGCCCACCGAACAAGCCCCGCCCAACGCCCCACCGCCCGCCTGATCCGGCCCCGCCTTGCGGCTGCCCGCGACCTCCTCCGCGCCCCGACCGTGCGACCAGGGCCGCGAGCGCAACGCTGTAGGTTCTCGCGGCTCAATGCAGTCCGGTGCCGTTGCCGTCGAACAGCCGGATCGTCGAGCCGGCCTCGCCGCCGGCCTCGGCGGCTGGAGCAGTTCGGCGACCGGATCCGCTTCATCCCTGCCCGAGTACAGACCCCTGGCCTGCAACAACTCCGCCTTGACCGAGGCGAACACGGCGGCTTGGCGCAACCAACTCGTCTTGCTGGAAGCCCAGTTGACACGCGCCGCATCCACCGCCCCACGGCACAGCAAACCGAGGCGTGACGGCGCAACCGCACGCCGGTGGTCACTGTGGCGTCGGTTCACCGGACGGCATGAGCCTCGTGGCCTGACCGTGCCCCGCGCTGCGGTCATGCGGATGCCGAGATGCCGAGATGCCGAGTTCGGCGAGCAGGCCGCGCACCCGTTGTTCGATGGCGTCCTGGATCGGCCGGACGGCCTCGACGCCCTGCCGTGAGGCGATCTTTCCGCCCTGGACACTGCCGGGGTGGACGCGCGACTGGGTCGGAGGACTCCGTGACCGCGCAGTCCGGCCTTCGCCGTCAGGCGGCCTGGTGCTGGAAGGTGCGGCGATAGGCCGTGGGCGTGATGCCGAGGGCGTCACGGAATCGGGCGCGCATGTTGGCGCCGCTGCCGAGGCCGCACCGGGTGGCGATCTGTTCCACCTGGAGGTCGGAGGTCTCCAGGAGTTCTCGCGCGCGGTTGATGCGGGCGGTCAGGAGCCATTGGTGGGGGCTGACGCCGGTTTCCTGGCGCCATAGGCGGGTCAGGGTGCGTGGGGAGACGCCGGCATGGTCGGCGAGGTGGGGGATGGTGAGGTCTTCTTCGAGGTGGAGCAGGGCCCGTTCACGGGTGTCGGCAAGCGTGGTGGCCTGGGGGGTGGGGAGGGTCCTGTTGATGTATTGGGCCTGTCCGCCGTCGCGGTGTGGGGCGGCGACGATGTCCCTGGCGATGTCGTTCGCGACGGCTGCGCCGAGGTCTTTGCGGACCAGGTGCAGACACAGGTCGATGCCGGCCGTGACGCCCGCGGAGGTCAGGATGGTGTCGTTGTCGATGTAGAGGACGTTGCGGTCGACGCGCAGCCGGGGGTAGAGCTCTTCGAGGTCATCCGCCATGGCCCAATGGGTGGTGACGGTGCGGCCGTCGAGCAGTCCGGCCGAGGCGACGGCGAAGGCGCCGGTGCAGATGGAAGCGATGCGTATCCCGGCGCGGCCGGCGAGCTTGAGAGCGGCCCTCACCCGCGGGTGCGGAGGGCGCCGGAAGTCCTCGAAGCCCGGGACGATGATCGTGTCCGCTTCGGCGAGCGCCTCGAGACCCGCGCTCAGCCCGAGGGTGAAACCGGCGCTCGTGGTCACGACCTCCTCGGTGTCGCCGCACACGGTGAGCTCGTAGGGGGTGTTCGGACGGGCGTTGAAGATCTGCGTGGGGATCCCCAGATCCATGGGCAGCACGCCGTCGACCGCCAGGACCATGACCCGGTGCTTGTTCATGGCCGCAATATTACGTCCGACATCAATGCCGCAGGGAGGGTCAGGGAGCCGCCATGCCCTGACTCAAGAATGCTCTCGGGATAAATCCCCTGATCAAGCCGCTGATCGTGTGGCCGGAAAGCAAGGATCCATCTGCACGTTCTGGCCCAAAAGATGCGCATGCTGGCAGATGAGCCGTGGTCTGGAAGGGAGGTTCCGGAGCAGGATCGAAGAGCGAGCGCGGGGCAGCCGACTCCACACACCGGTGGAGCGGTCCGAGAGCCCCGGCCGTGGACGAGGAGTTGGCAATGACTTCGCAGAATGTGGTGGGCCGCTTCTTCGACGTGCAGGGCGGCCAGGTGTACGCCCACGTCCGCGAGGGTGACGGCCCGGCGCTGATCTTCCTGCACTACTGGGGAGGCTCACGGCGCACCTGGATCCCGGTGCTGCAGCGTCTGGATCCCGGGCAGGGCTTCGTGGCCTACGACCAGCGTGGATGGGGCGACTCCGCGGGCGTGCCGGGACCTTATGACCTGGAGCAGCTCGCGGACGACGCGCAGCGGGTCGTCGACGCGCTCGGACACTCCCGCTATGTACTGGTCGGGCATTCCATGGGTGGCAAGGTGGCTCAGATGCTGGCCGCACGCAAGCCCGCCGGTCTGAGGGGAGTCGTCCTCGTGGCGCCCGCGCCGCCCGCGCCGATCGGGGTGACCGAGCAGGTGCAGGAGACGGTTTCCCACGCCTACGACAACGAGGAGGCGGTTCTTCAGAGCATCGACCTGATGCTGACCCGCGGCGGGCTGACTTCCGAGCTGCGCCGGCAGGTGGTCGAGGACAGTCTGCGCGGCGGCGACGAGGCCCGTCTCGAGTGGCCGCGCCAGGGCCTGGTCCAGGACGTGTCGGCCGGCGTCTCAGCCATCGAGGTGCCGGTGCTGGTTCTCGCGGGCAGCCACGACAAGGTCGACCCGCCGACCGTGCTCGCCGACCACCTGCTGCCGCTGATCCCGACCGCCACGCTGACCGTCCTGAAGGACACCGGCCACCTCTCTCCCCTTGAGGTGCCCGATCAGGTGGCCGCGCAGATCGGCGCGTTCGCCGCCCAGCTGTAAGCGCAGCACTCCAGCCGCACACCCCCCCGTGTGGCGATCGGCTGTCACTCCACGTGCCGTGCAGCCGCACCCCCCATACCCGGCACGCGTGAGCGTGCCGCCCGGCCACCGTGCCGATGGGCCCCGGACCGGGGCCCAAATGAAGGAGACACATCATGACCACCGACGCACACCTGTCCGTCTTCGAGCAGCTCGACCTCCCCGACACGAGCCTCGCCCGGGACTCATACGCCTTTGCGGCACAGGCCACGCCTGCCTACATTCACGATCACTGCGTCCGCAGCTACGTCTTCGCCCGCGCCCATGCCCAGAAACAGGGTCTGCGCGCCGGTACCGACTACGACGACGAGCTGGTGTTCGTCAGCTGCGTCCTGCACGACATGGGACTGAGCGAGGAGGGCAGCAACGGCGACCAGCGTTTCGAGGTCGACGGCGCCGACATCGCAGCGGCATTCCTTCGCGAGCGTGGTGTCGAGGAACGGCGTATCGCCGTCGTCTGGGACGCCATCGCTCTGCACACCTCGGACGGCATCGCCTCGCGGAAGGGCACGGAGGTGGCGCTGGCCCAGGCGGGTATCGCCACCGACATCCTCGGAGTCCAGCGTGAGAGCCTTCCGCCCGGCCTCGCCGACGAAGTGCACGCCCTGCTGCCGCGTCAGGACCTGGCCTACGGGTTCAGCGACGCCATCATCACCCAGGCCAAGACCAAGCCCCACAAGGTGTCCCCGACGACCTTCATGGGCGACATGCTGCGTCGCCACCTGCCCTACGGTGCCTATCCCAGCTGGTACGACCTGATCGCCGCGGCCGGCTGGGGCGACAAGCCGGTCGGCGTCACCGCCAGGCGCCGTGCCGAGACGCCCGAGCAGGTGGGGACCTTGTTCATGGAGTACCTGGAGGCCGGTGACGTCGAGGGTTTGGTGTCGCTCTACGAGCCGAACGCCCACTTCGTCCCCACTCCCGGAACCCATCTGGTGGGCACGGACGCCATCCGCAAGGCCATGCAGCAGATGGTCGACAGCGGTGCCCGCCTCAAGCTCGAACCGCGCGAGATCCGACAGGTCGACGACGTCGCCCTGGTGTCGAACAACGCCACCCTCACCGGGGTCGGACCGGAGCCGGTGGTCTCCACCACCACCGAGATCCTCCGACGCCAGCCGGACGGCGGCTGGGTTCACGTCGTGGACGACCCGTTCTTCAGCTGACCGCGTCGGGCGCCGTGGGCACGGATGCACAGGCCGCCCGCCCCTCCCAGGGCTTGGCGGGCAACTGATCAATGTTCAGGATGCTGTGAGGGATGTCCGTTGCGGGTCAACCGCGTCCCCGCCTCATCGCCCGGCGGCCCAGCCCCCCATGCCTGTTGTGGAGTTCCTCAACCCCGTGGAGCCCTTCGTGCCCGCGACAACCTGCGAACGGCTGCCCGTTCGTCCTCGTCACGCCCCGGCCGTGCCCGTAAAGCCATCGCCCAGCACCCGCCCCCGAGCACCGTCAACTACCCCGCCATCAGGACATATACGCAGCGAAAGAGGAACCCGGCGCTGGGCCGGGGCGGGCGCCGCCGGTCCTCCGAAAACGCCGCGGGTGCCCGGGGGGCGGGGGGCCCCCCGCCCCCGGGGGGGGCGCCCCGCAACGGGGGCAGTGCGGGGTCGTATAAACAAAAGAAGCGGCCCCCCAAATTTGAAGGG